>CAMWLA010000005.1 GCA_947174975.1 uncultured Clostridia bacterium
CAGATGTGTATAAGATCCAGTTATAACAGTTATATTACATAATGTCAAACCGTTATCATTTTACGTGAATTTTTTGAGATATGACAAATCAAGCTTCCATTCGGGAACGGCGTTTCTTCTGCGGTGGGCTTCGTTTGCCGCGCCCAACGCCTTGCGGTATTCCGAATAAGAGCAACCGTTCACTTTCATAAAGTGTGCCGAGGCGCGCTCTTCCCCGCCCATAAGAGAGGTTCTGCCGATATGGATAACCTCGTGACAGCTTTTGCAGATGGCGACCACGTCAGCAAGCTTCTGGATACGGTTTTCCTCGTCGTACTCCCACCGCTCGTGCGCCTCTAATCGCGATACGTTCGCACCGCAAATCATACACTTGCCCTTTGCGCGGGCGTACGCTTCTTTGCGCACGATATCCCACTGCGCGGACGATAAAATGCTTCTTAAATTGGAATACCAACAGCTGTCCGGTACTAATTCAAAATCGAGTTTCACGGTTTAACTTTATCAAAAAAAGAGGTGAAAATCAAGCATTTTATAAAAAGAGCTTGACGAAAGCGGGTGACGGCGGGTAAAATATAGCTATGGTTACACTTGACGAGGAGAAAATAAAATACGTAAAGCGGGGCGAGACGTACGGGCTTTTATGCCTTACGGTCGCAGTCGTCGGACTGATATTTTTCGCGGTATGCTATCCTATCGCAAGGGTGTTCGATTTGCGCGCACTGCTTATCTGCTCATACGCGGTTTCCCCCTTACTTATCGCCCTCGGCGCGGCGGGTTCGGCGGCGTGCAACCTTAAATACGGCAAGCTTGCAGATAAGACGATAAGTCAGTATATTATCGATATCTGCCTTGAAAACCCGCAGGCAATGCACCCCGAGCGCGACAGCCTTACCTTTTACGTGAGCCTTGACGGCTGCAATTTCGAAATGCACGCAAACGGCTATAAGGAAAAACTGGTTTTCGATTTTTCCTCTTTCAAGAAGCTTTCACCTATGCGCAGAGCTTCAATTGCAACCGAGATAGGCAACCGCATTACGGTTACGTTTTGCAGACTTTACGAGCGGGGCGCAAAATACAAAGACGTTAATTACACGATAGCGGGCTCGAAAAAAAGCAAGTTGGTTCCGATTATAACAAACGGAATCCCCGACAAAAAGTCTTTTAAAGTATACCTCAAAAATAAATAACGGAAAAGGAACGGAAATTTCCGTTCCTTTATTTTATCTTGTCTGAGTTTGTCTTAAAGCCTTAGCCCATCCGTCTAAAAGCTGCTTGCGCTTTTCCTCTTTCATATCGGGGGCGAACACTTTGCCGGTGCGCACCGTCGCACGGAGCTCGTCCAAGTCTTTCCACAGCCCCGCAGTGAGTCCCGCAAGATACGCGGCGCCGAGAGCCGTTGTTTCAACCGTCTGCGGGCGAACCGTTTCGCAGTTTAAGATATCCGACTGGAACTGCAAAAGGAAATTATTTCTGCTTGCGCCGCCGTCGACGGCAAGCCTCGTAATATCGATTCCAGCGTCCCTTTCCATTGCGTCGACCAAATCGGCGACTTGATAGGCAATACTTTCAAGCGCGGAGCGGACGATATGTCCCTTAGTCGTTCCGCGCGTAATGCCGCAGATAGTACCCCGCGCAGCACCGTCCCAATGGGGCGCGCCGAGACCGGTGAACGCGGGCACCAAGTACACCCCGCCGTTATCTTCAACGCTTTCCGCAAGCGTTTCACTGTCGTCGGCGTTTTCGATAATTTTAAGTCCGTCCCTCAGCCACTGAACGACCGCGCCGCCCACAAATACCGAGCCTTCGAGCACGTAAGGCGGTTTGCCCGAAACGCAAGCGCCCAACGTGGTGACAAGTCCGTTTTTGCTTTTAACGGGTTTATCGCCGGTGTTCATTAAAAGGAAACAGCCTGTGCCGTAAGTGTTTTTAAGATCGCCCTCTTTCGTGCAGAGGTGACCGAAAAGCGCGGACTGCTGGTCGCCCACGGCGCTGCAAATTTTGACGGGAGCGCCCAAAACGCTTTTATGAGTATACCCGAAAAAGCTACCCGAGGGCTGAACCTTAGGCAACATTTTTTTAGGGATATCGAAAAGCTTCAATAGCTCGTCATCCCAACAGAGGTCGTAAATATTGAACAGCATTGTACGCGCCGCGTTAGTGTAATCGGTTGCGAACACTGCGCCCTTAGTGAGGTGCCACATTAAGAAGGTGTCAACCGTGCCGAACAGAAGCTCGCCCTTTTCCGCGCGCTTACGCGCGTTAGGGATATTGTCGAGTATCCATTTCAATTTCGTCGCGGAAAAATACGCGTCGGGGATAAGCCCCGTTTTGCCGTAGATAAATTCCCCGCAATGAGCTTTAAGTTTTTCGCAGTATTCCGCGGTGCGCCTACACTGCCACACTATTGCGTTGCAGACGGGTTTGCCGGTTTTGGCGTCCCAGACGAGAGTAGTTTCGCGCTGGTTGGTAATACCTATCGCGGCGATATCCTCCGCGGTAATATCGGCGCGGACTACCGCTTCGGCAACCACCGCCATGACCGAGCCCAAAATATCTTGTGCGGAATGTTCAACCCAACCCGCTTGCGGATATATCTGCTTGAACTCTTGCTGGGCGATAGCGCGCACGTGCGCGTCGCCGTCAAATATCATTGCACGCGAGCTTGTCGTGCCTTGATCTATCGAAAGTATGAAATTTCCCATACATCGATTATAACACTTATCTTCACAATTTACAAGCGCGTATCATAAATAAAACGCCGCCCGACAGGGCGGCGTTAATATTTTATTCTTCACCTATATACTCTTTATGAAACTTTGCGATTTCCTCTTTACTGAGCGATACTTTCTGATACAGTCCCGTGCACTCGTTAACGCTTGCGCAGTCAACAAAGAGATCGTCGATTAAATTGTTTGATTTATATCTTCCCATACCCTAAGTATGCGTGAAGCTCGATTTTTTATACACTAAACAGCTATGTGTCACTCATAGAAAAGGCACTTGAGTTTGACGTGTGACGAGTAGGTCCATTGATAAAGCAATTAAGATACGGCGATTAAACGTAAGGTTTATTTTACGTTGTTGACGTTGAATTTTGCGACGAGTACGTCGTCGTCGGCAAAGTCAAAAACTTCGTCGCGGGAAACGCCTATGAAGTCTTTACCCAACACGTCGAAAATATTGCCGTTAACGCCGAATTCGGGAAGTCTTCCGACAAGCTTTCCGTTATCGTACAGATACGCAAGCTGAACGGGCAAGCCGACGCTGCCGTCGGGGGTCATATCGCCGCCGCTTGTAATAAGCACGTAGATAGCTTTGCCTTTGACAAGGTCTTTAAGTTTTCCCGTCCTTTCCATTTTAAAGCCTACGAAGCTGGGCTGGGGAACTTCATCAAACGGCGCGTAGCCGCCGCCCGAAAGGGGTAAATTGAAGTTTGCCGCCGAACGCTTATAGGATGCAAGTCCGCAGAATTCGCCTCCTTTTACAAAGTAGAATTTGTCGTCCTTGTTTACGGCGCCCTCCGCGTCGAAGAAAGGAATAGATTTATCTTCAACGCTTCTGTCGGTTAAAACGCTTACTTTGTCGTTGAAAATTTTCTGCCCCAACTTGCCGTTAAAAAGGCTTGAACCGCTGACGTACATTTCCGCTATCATATGCTGTGCGCCGTACTGCAATACGTCCATACAGTTTATAATTATTGGAAGCTCGCCCTCGGGCATATCAACTTTTTTATGATATACGTTTAAAAGCTTGCCGATATCGCTTACGATTTTATCCTCGTTAAAGCTATTTTTATTGAAGCCGTAGGACAAATCCATTATGTTTGCGGAAGCCTTATCCTTAATGACAAGCCCGCCGCCGATATCGCTGCCCTTGTAAACGTATTTCGTGTTTTTGCTGTTTTCGTAAATTATCTCTTCTTCGCCCATATTAATTTTGTTGCTGAAAACGAAGTCGGGATAACATTTATTCAAACGCGCGATAAGCTTTTTTATGGTTTTAACAAAGTCCTTCGCGGGAATTATCTTTTTAACTTTGTTTACTTCCCTTTTGCCGTTTTCGGTGAGGTTGCAAGGATATGAGATATTCTGCGCAAGCTTTGCTTTGGCTTCCTCTAAAAGCGCGTTGTCGTCGCCTTCGCCTATTCTGCCCGCGATGCCGATTTTGCCGTCCTCGTAAACCCTTATAACCGTTTTTACATCTTCGGTTATACGAAGAGAATCGACTTTACCTCCCGAAATATTTACGCTGTATGAAGTTCCTTTATTGATGATTTTTTCTTGTTCCATAACTCACCTCACTGCACGCTCATTTTGGAAATTCTGACGTACGGCCCGCCGAACGATACGCTTAAGGGGAACTGCTCCATTTTGCCGCACCCGCCGAACGCGCTTGAAATAATTTCAGCCTTGTCGGAAAGTCCGTCGATTAAATTAAGCGTTTCGAAAACGTTGCCGGTGATAACCGCAATTTTCACGGGGTCGCCTATCTTACCGTTTACTATTTCATACGCGAAGTTGGGTGCAATGGTAAACGTGCTCATGCCCGAACCGTGCTTATAATCCTTGATAAAATAGCCGTGCTTAACGCCCGCGAAAAGTTTTTCTTTTGTTAGCGAGCCCGCCTCTATTATAGTGCTTGTCATACGGACGATAGGTTCGAAGTCGCAGCTAATTGCCCTTGCGTTGCCTGTAACGGCCTCACCCAAGTCGGTTGCAGTTGCCGCAGAATGAAGTCTACCCGAAAGTACGCCGTTTTTGATGAGGTAAGTCTTTTTCGCCTTAGTGCCCTCGTCGTCGTAGGGGCGGTAGCCCGAGCCGTCTTCAAGTCCGCTGTCGTAAATGGAAAGAATGTCGCTTCCGACCTTTTTGCCGATTGCCCATTCCTTACGCATAGTTTCGTCGCCTATCATAAAGTCGGCTTCCGACTTATGACCGAAGCTTTCGTGCGCGAACACGCCCGCCGTTTCGGGAGATAAAATTACGGGATATTCACCCGCAGTAACGGGCTTTGCATATAAGAATTTTTCGCTTTCCGAAACGAAGTCCTTTACTTCCTTGTCGGAAACGGCAATCTTGGAAATTTCGTTATCCGACCTTGACAGAGATGAAGTGAAGTTATTTTCGCCGTCCGCAAACGACGCCATGAATCTTATTCCGCAAAGCTGGAAATCATACTTAATATCCGCACCCTTAGAGGAATAAAATTCTATTTCGCTATATTTATCGGAATACACCGCAACGAACATTTTGAGATGTTCGCTTTTTAAAAGAGCGAATTTATCGGTAAGCATTTTGCCCTTTTCGGCAATCGTCTTATCCTTAACGCAGTTCTTATCGAATTTGATAACTTTTGCGAAGTTGCTTTCAAAACGCTTTACCGTTTCGTTTTTCAATATGTCTTTATTCGGCGTTGCGTTGGCGTAAAGCTTATCTAATTCGCCTTGCAAATCGTCAAGCTTGTATGTAGAAGCGTAATACCACATTTCGCCGTCGAATACACGCAAGAAAGCCTTTTTTACCGTAGTGTTTTTGCTTTCTTCAAGTGCGCCGTCACGGTATTTTATACTCGTGGTGAACACGGTTTCCACCCTTGCGTCGGCATAGAAACCCTCTTTGAATTTTAACATGAAATTACCTCACTTTAATCAATACTGATAATAAACGATTAGGAATATGACTGCAAACGCAATGAACGCAAGTCCTACGATAAGCATAAACGCCATGCCGCGCTTTTTGCCTTTTTTCGCTTCGCGGTACTCGTAAAAGTCCTTGTACTTTTTGTTCCTTGCGTCTTTTCTGAAAAGATCGAAAATTCTTATAAACGCATAGCCCAACATATCGAACGCCCCGCCGTTGCTTGCAAAGATTATCAGTCCTACGCCCGCAAGCAGCACGCCCGAAACGAAAGATGCGTCGGAGAGTATCCTCATAACCTCTTTCGTTTCGCCCGCGTTCCATATTGTTTTAGCGCATATTATAATAACAAATATTATTATGCCGACGGCTGCCGTTATGATATACGGCAGCGCTTTTTTTAAAAAATCTTTCATTATGAATTTATTTCAGCCTTATAACGTTCAAACTCTGCTTCGTTACAATAAATCAAGTGACCGTTTCCGATATCGCGCATTACGGGTTTATCAACCGAATAGTCGTGCTCCGCAATTGGGTTGTAGACTATACGCTTTCTGTTCTTTTCGTAGTCGGGGTCAGGCACGGGAATTGCCGACAAAAGCGACTTCGTGTACGGGTGCAGAGGATGGGCGAACAGCTCGTCTGAAGTTGCAAGCTCAACCATTTTACCGAAGTACATAACGCCGATTTTATCCGAGAAGTATTTAACGACGGATAAGTCGTGTGCGATGAACATTATCGTAAGTCCTAAGCTGTTTCTTAAATCGTTTAAAAGATTTATAACTTGCGCTTGAATGGAAACATCCAAGGCGGAAATAGGTTCGTCCGCGATAATGAGGTCGGGGTTTAAAATTATCGCGCGGGCAATGCCGATACGCTGACGCTGTCCGCCCGAAAATTCGTGCGGGTATCTGTTTGCGTGTTCGGGCACCAAGCCTACGAGGTCAAGCATTTTATACACTTGTTCGTCGATGTATTTCTTGTTGCGTACGCCGCGGATGATAAGCCCCTCGGCAATGATATCCCTTACCGTCATTCGCGGGTCCAAGGACGCGATGGGGTCCTGAAATATCATCTGCATCTTGTTCATTATTCTGTCTTTTTTAGCAAGGCGCAGCTCTTCTTTAAACTGCTTTTCAAGCTCTTTATATTCGGCGGATTCGGGATTTAACGCGGCAAGCTGCGGCTCGAAGTTTTCACGCACCTTTTGCATTTGCGTTTCGGCATACTGCTTGTTGCAATACTTGTCGTCGAACTTCGCCGACTTTATGTTCGCGGTCTGCTCTACCATTACAGCGTGCAGTTTTTCTTCCGCATTTTTAAGCCGTTCGGAGTATTCCGCCCTTACTTCGGTCACGCCGTTTTTTCTGTCTTCTTTTATAAGTTTTTTAACTTCGCCCGCTTCTTGTCTGTACTCGGCTTTCGCCGCGCGGACCGCGTCCTTGTACGAACGGATACCCGCGCAGATGCGCTGTCCCTCAAAATAGACGTTGCCCGAGGTTATATCGTACAGCTTTATAATCGAGCGCCCCGTCGTCGTCTTACCGCATCCGCTTTCGCCGACAAGTCCGAAAACTTCGCCCTTATGCACTTCGAAGCTGACGTTATCGACAGCCTTAAGCTCCATCGTCGGACCCATTTTGAAATATTGACAGAGGTTTTCAACTTTTAACAGAACGTCGTTATTATCCATTATCGGTATCCTTCTTTACTGTTTTCTTTGCCGCCGGTTTTTTAGCCGTTGATTTTTCGGCAGTCGACTTTTTTGCCGTTGCGGGCGCCTTCTTATTCGCCGCGGGTTTTTCGGCAGCTGACTTTTTAGTTGCCGGCTTCTTCGCCGTTGACTTTTTGGAAGCTGCGGGTTTTTCTTCGACAGCTTCTTCCGCCTTTCTCAAACCCTTCATTCTCGCAATTCTGTCCGTTACGGCTTTGGGGGGATCGACCTTGGGCGCGTCGGGATGAAGAAGCCACGTCGCCGCAAAGTGCGTATCCGAAATCTGAAACATCGGAGGCTGCTCTTCAAAGTCGATTTCAAGCGCGTACTTATTACGCGCGGCAAACGCGTCGCCCTTGGGAGGATAAATCATATTGGGGGGCGTGCCCGGAATAGCTTCAAGCTTATCCTTGGTTTCAAGGTCGGGCATAGAAGCCAAAAGCGCCCACGTATAGGGATGTGCGGGAGAATAGAAAATGTCGTCCGCAGTACCTATTTCAACGATTTTGCCCGCATACATAACCGCAACTCTGTCCGCCATATTTGCAACGACGCCCAAGTCGTGGGTTATGAAAATTACGGATAAACTTCTTTCGACTTTAACTTTATTAATAAGCTCCAGAATCTGCGACTGAATAGTCACGTCCAAAGCGGTAGTCGGCTCGTCGCAGATAAGGATATCGGGGTTAGCCGACAGCGCGATTGCGATAACTATTCTCTGGCGCATACCGCCCGAAAACTCGAAGGGATACTGTCTATATCTCTTTCTCGCCTCGGGTATACCTACCTCGTCCAAAAGCTTTAAAGCTTGAGTTTTTGCCATACGGCGGGTAACCTTGTGAACTACGCCCGAAGCCTTGGCTTTCAGATAGTCGATGATATCTACGACGCGCGCGTCGAAATCAATGCTTCCGTTCTTTTCGATATGGGCTTTGATATCGTCCGCAGCTCGCGTAATGCAGTCGAGAATTTCCTCTTTTGCAAGCTCCAGATCGACGAGGTTTTTGTCGGCCACTTTATAGTTTAAGGTCTTGCCTCTTGCCGTCTTTCTCTCGGCTTTTGCAGTCTGCTTTGCAAATCTCTTTTCCTCCGCAGCGTTACGCTTAATGCCATCGAAGTACAAATCTACCGCGGCTTTCAAGCTTGAACGGAATGTATAAAGTACGTTGTCCTTTATAATTTCGAGGTTGTCGATTGCGTTTTCCACAGCGGCGATAACCGTCTTGGCGGAAGCGATTACTTCCTTTTTGACAAGGTCTTGCTGTCTGAACGCGCCGATGTTGCTTTCAATTACTTCAAGCGCGGTTTTCTTGTTTTCGATAGACTTTGCGTTGGAATAAAGCACGCCTTGCTTTGCAAGCGCGATGAACGCAAGCATAAAGTTATCGTCAAGATATTTTCTTAAAAATTTGTTGAGTTCGGCAACTTCCATCTGGGGAAGAGGTTCGGTTGCAAAGGTGAGGAAGTATCCCATTGCAAAGAAGTTGGGCATCGTTTTATCCGCCGCTTCCGAAAGAATTTCGCGCACCGTCTTTAATTTAGCGCTTATCTCTTCCCAGTTCTCGTCGCCCTTTACTTGCGCTCCCTCTCCGCGGTTGAGAAGCTGACGCACGAAATTTTTACACTTATGCGTCAAAGGTACTTTTACCGTCTTCTTCAAATCCGCAAGCAGAGCGTTAAGCTCCTCCGCGCGCTCCTTTACGACGTATTCCTCAACCGCAAGCGCGGCTACCCTTGCTATTTCGCGGATATCGCGGCGCACGTCCTTGAACGCGTTCTTTTCTATTCTGAAAAGCACGTCGTCGATTTCCACTATCATTTCGGTTGCCGCGTCGTGCGCCTTGTTGTATGCGTTTTCAAGCTCTAAATGCTTATACTCGAATTTATCGAAGTCCTTGCTCATACGCTTGTTTTCTTCGCATACGGTCTTGTCGTCCGCTCCGCGCGCCTCGTCCATAGCCTTGTTAAGGCGTGCCATAAGGGTATTGAAATCGCGTCTTGATTCGCGCTGGTTGATTTTGCCCTTGATAAGCATTGCTTCGGTCATCTGCTTGCCGACGCGCATAATGGGATTAAGACTGGACATCGGGTCTTGGAAAATCATTGAGATTTTGTCGCCCCTCAATTTGTGAAACTGCTCTTCGGGGATCTTCATAAGATCCTGACCGTCGTAGATAATTTCACCGCCGTCTTTGATTGCGTTGCCCGCAAGTATGCCCATAACGGCACGGTTTGTAACCGACTTACCCGAGCCGCTTTCGCCGACTATTGCAAGCGTTTCGCCCTTGTAAAGGTCAAAGCTTATGTCGCGCACGGCTTGCACCTTGCCCGCGTCCGTCTTGAAACCGATTTTAAGATTTTTTACCGAAAGTTTAACTTCTCTCTCTTCCATAATTATCCCTCCGAACCGCGCAAGCTGGGATTAAACGCGTCGCGCAAGCCGTTACCGAATAAGTTAAACGACAGCATCAAAAGCGCTAAGAATATCGACGGGAATAACGCCACGAAAGGCGCGGAAGATAGACAGCTCTGTCCCGCCGTAATAAGCGTACCGACGCTTGTGATACTGCCCGCCTCCAAATTTATAATGCCTAAATACGAAAGGTTTACTTCCGAATATATCATCGAGGGAATAACCAATGCACAGCTTGTAACCAGCGTTCCGAGCGCGTTGGGGAAAATATGCTTAAACATAAGTCTTTTATCACTTGCGCCCAACGTCCGCGCCGCAAGCACGTATTCTTGATTTTTATACCGATAGAACTGCATTCGTGTAGTACTTGCCATGCCTATCCAGCCCGTTAAGAAAAATGCTATAAACAATATCAGAATATTGCTTGCACTGCCCATATTTAATTTTAGCAGCGTAATTACTATTATAAACGGAACTGCATTTAAAATATCGGATATGCGCTCCATAATAAGGTCAATTTTGCCGCCGTAATAGCCCGAAACCGCGCCGTAAATCGCACCGACAAACATATTGACGGCAGCGACAGCTATAGCAAATAGGAACGAGAACCTCGCGCCGGAAGCAAGACAAGTGAATATATCTTTTCCGCCCGCAGTTGTTCCGAATAGGAAATAAGGCTCGGTAATACCGTCTTTTTCTTGAACTACGTGTTGATAGATATAATACTCGTAATACTCGGCTCTTACCTCGTATCCGCCGGAAACAACACGTCCGTAAACGTAAAACGTCTGTTTGCCGTTTTCGTCAGTAAACCCGTCGTCGCCCTCGATTCTAAGCGAATCATAGCCGTCGTCATATCTGCCCGCACCCGCGGTAGTAGTCCAATAATTTAGAACTAATTCGCCGTCCTTATCAAGCGCAGGCTCGGTTTTATTACCTTTAACTTTATAATATATATTTGCATTTCTATCAAAAGGAACCGAAGGTCTTTCCTTTAATCTGACTGTAGGATAAAGCACTTGTCTGCCGGTTTCATTCTGATATTTCTGAATACTTTTATACTCTGATTCCGTAATTGTCTTATAATTGCCGAACCCCACGGAATAATACGTATCTTTACGATATTTATACAGACCCTCGTCGGTTATTTCATACTTATTATTTTTTACGACCAGGTGTCCCGTTTCTTTACCAATAGCGTATTTTTCAATAAAGTAAATATAATCGGTTTCTTCTTCCACACACCCATCCCAGAATGAAGTGTTCGCAAACAGCTTGCATTTGGGCGCAGTAGTGGTGAACTGCGAGTCGTAATATTTAACGGTATATTCCGTACAGAAAGGCGCAATCAAAGCAAATAATATAAGAAAAATAATTATAATTGCCGCAACTACCGCACCCTTGTTTTTACAGAAACGACGAAACGCGTCGTGGAAATAGCTGACGGGTTTAGTGTCAAGCTTTGTGTCATGACTTAAATCGCCTTTCTTTGCAAATTGAAATTTTTCCTTGGGGATATTTTCGTAAGTTTTAGCTTCCATATTATTTTGCCCCCATTCTTATTCTCGGGTCGATAAACCCGTAGCTGATATCGACTACAATTCCCGCAAGCAACCCGACGAGACAATAGAAACCCGAAAGCAGCATAAAGAAGTCGTAGTCTTGCGCGTTTATAGAATCAAGATATAATCTGCCTACCCCGGGGATAGAAAACATTTTTTCTATTACAAGCGAGCCCGAAAGAACGGCTATGAATTCACTTAAAATAGACGGAAAAATTACGACCATTGAGTTGCGCATGGCGTGTCTGAATGTTGCTTGACCGCGGGTTAAGCCTTTAGTCCTTGCAAGCAGCATAAATTCGCTTGTTAAAACTTCGGAAAGCTCCGCACGGGTATATCTTGCGTATCCCGCAATCGAACCCAAACAAAGCGCGAATACTGCGGGAAGCATTGACTTGAACATACTCCAATTAAAATAGGCGAATCCGCTATCCATCATCAGCGGGAACCAGTCCAGCTTATAGCAGAAATAGTATTGAATAATGAGAGCCAATACAATCGACGGCAATGATATCAACAGAATAATTATTATATTAATTAACTGGTCTATCCACGTATTCTTTTTCAATGCGGCAATAATTCCAAGACCTAAGCCGATAGGTACGCCTATGATAGTTGAATATATATTGATAAGCACTGTGGGAGGAAGCTTTTCGGCAAATACGTCCCATACGGGTTGATTGCGGTACTCGGGCAAAGAAACGCCCATACCGAAATCACCGTACAAGAAAATATTTTTAAGATAATAGAAAAGCTGAGTCATAATAGGGACTCTGTCCGCCCCTATTATGTTTCCCGCTTCGTCGTATCTAAAATTACAAACGTATCCCCTTGCTTCAAGTTTCAGCCAAGTGATATTCGCATCCTCACCCGCACCCGCATTTACCACTATAGGCAAAAGCTTTATAAGAGTGAAACACACCAACATAATGACGGCAAACGTCATTAACATCAGTCCCAATCTTTTTAATACGTATTTAAACATATACATACGTAAACACCTCGATTGCGTTGCGATTTATTTTAAGTCACATCGCGTTGTTTTATAATAAACCCAAAAGCGGGGGCGAAAATTATTATCCGCCCCCACCGAGTACTTGGTATTTTTTTAAATATAAGAATTAGTTTGCTTTCTTATATTCGTTCTCTAAGTTACCGCCCTGACCGGAAACGTATGACGTCCATTCGCTGTCGGTATAGTTAACTTGGAAATATCTCATTCCGCCGTAGCCCATAAACAAGTTATAGTCATACGTGATATAACTGAACTTAGGGCTAAGCAACGCGCCGTTGTATTCAGCAATAAGCATAACCGAATAGTACTGTTCCAATGCTGTTTCTTCAAGCATTGCCAACACTTCAAGTCTTATATCATCGGCAACTTTTCCCGCATCCCAGTTATAGGTATACTCATCTCCGTTAAGTTCGGCATAACCGTTAAGACAGTCGAACCAGTTTTTAAGCGTCATAGTAAGCGTCTTACCGGACTCTGCATAGTCGCCTTCGGGCATTGTGAAGGTCTTTGTTTCGGATGAAGTCTTCCAGTATTTATGATAGTTAAGATTATCCGAATCGTCCACAAATGCACTTATCATATCAAACGGGTTAAGAGCGTTTCCGGTAAAACCGAAGCCGAAACCTATTTCGTAAGCGCCCGCTTTAAATGCATCTCCCCATTTTGCACCGACGTTACCGTTGAACTCAACTTTAAATTTACCTTCAAGCGGAGTATCTTTAGCCAAAGTATTTAAAATGTTCTGCAAGTATTCAGCCCTTTGACGTTGCTTCGGATTATCCACTTGAGTACCGTAAATCAATACTATATCTTTTGAAGAATCGTATCCGTAATATTCGGGATTTGCTTCCAGCTTATTATACGCTTCTTTAAGCAATTCCTTTGCAAGTTCGGGGTTAAAGCCGTTCATCGCTTCGTAAGCGTCTTCGAGTGAGTAGTTAGATATATTAGCGCCGTTTGACCACGTACCGTCGGCATTTTCGGTGAAACCGTAAACTCTGAGGAGAGCTTTTTTAGCCTGCACCGAATCTCTGTACGTTTTACCGTTTTCGATATCGTAGTAGTACAATGAATTCAACGCGCCGTAGTTTGCAATTGCAGTACCGGGCCAGATTTTTTCTACTACGTCATCCCTATTCAGTGAAAGCGAGAACGCCTTTCTGAATTCCTGAATTGCAAGTATACCGTTGTTTCTGCCGTTGTTCTTCAATACGGGGAGATTGCTGTACAACTGCATAGCGTACGTACCCGTAGTGGAAGTGAACGTAGCGTATTTCGAATACATATAGTCTGCAATATGGTCGGTATCGAGTCCGATATCGTCAATTTCGCCCTTTAAGAAGCTGAGCCACTGAGTTTCGTCTTCGGGAATACATTCGCAAGTAATCTTAGTAACGTTGTACTGATTCTTGTTTTCTTCCATATTGTAGCCGTACCAGTTCTCGTTTCTTTCAAGCGTGTAAGATTTACCGCCTTGGAACTGGGTGAGCTTATAGGGACCCCAGCTTGCCGTCGTATCCTTGCTGGTATTATAATTCGTAGTCCAAAGAGTTGAACCCGCAGTAGGCTCTTGTTTACATCTTTCGTACAAATCTTCCTTTACAAGGGGAAGCGAACTCATATAATACGCTGCAAGATATGAAAGGCTACCGTCCTTTTTGAGGAACTGATAAGATTTATCCATACAGATTACTACGGAATTTTCACCGGCTTTGTAGAATCCTACGTCCTCAAAATTAACGGTTCTGTCGCCGTTATTCTCAACCCTGATACCAAGCCAAGTTTCGTAAGGTTGGCCAACTTCAACGTATTCGTCATATCCCATAGGAGCGCCGGGAGCAAAGAAGAACTCCCAAAGCATTTCACCCGAGAATAAGTCGTCGCCGATATAGACGGCAAATGCTTCTTCAACGGTTTTTCCCAGCACTTTATATTCTTTATCTGTGGGATCTTTGCCGTTGGTCCAAGCATCATACGTTCCGCCTTTACCGTCGTCTATGCCCGTGACAAAAACACA
Source organism: uncultured Clostridia bacterium (assembly GCA_947174975.1). Classification (GTDB taxonomy): domain Bacteria; phylum Bacillota; class Clostridia; order Christensenellales; family Borkfalkiaceae; genus Coproplasma. The sequence goes on from CAMWLA010000005.1 coordinate 14,358, forward strand.
TCCTTCCTCAATAAGAAAATCTTCCTGCTTATCTACAGTATCGTATGTTTCGTATAATTCCCAAACTTCGGGAGCATTATACTCTGTCGTATCTTTATACGAAACCCACTGAGCTACGGGATTGCCCTCAGCGTCAACGTAACCTTTAGCGCCATAGAAAGTATATACGTCTAATAGAATATCCTTACCATCGTCAATTGCCGCTTGGTTGCTTTCATATCCCAAAGAACCAACGGTTTCGTACGTTGCATCAGTATTCTTATAGAAGTAGTTCCTTGCGTTCTTTACCATCAGAGTCTGATAATAAGTGTTTGCGCGGAAGTTAAGGAAATCGGGATTAAGCTGTTCTTTCATTGAGTAAACGAAAGAATCTGCATTAATAACTGTACCGTCGTCCCATTTAAGGTCGTCACGGAAAGTAATTTTCCAAGCATAACCGCCTTCTTTTTTCTGATCGGGCGTATACTTCCATTTCGCGTCAACCGTATTCGTAACGTCCTCTAAGGCAGATACAGCCGAATACTGAGTTACAAATCCTCCGTCAACGATTGCATCAACGTTTATTGATCCGTCGGCTTTGAATTTTCCACCTTTTGCCGCATCGAATTCATAGTCGTAAGTGAACAAATCCGAATTGATGTAGTCCGTAATCTGCGTATCGTTATTATCTTCATAGGTCATTAAATTCCAGTTTGAAGGCATAACTGACGTAAAAGTTCTGTAAGTACCCTTCTTTGCAACATAGGTCGTATTGTCACCCGAATTGTCACCGCCGTCGGGCTTCTTGTCGCCGCAGCCGACGAAGCCGAACGCCACTGTAGAAGCCATAACGCAACCTACCGCGATTGACGCAAGCCTCTTCCATCTGTTTTTCATATTCATATCCTCCAAGATTAATATTCTCTTTTTAAAAGTTTTTAATATATTTTTCAAACTTTCCGCTAATTGTTAACTATTGTACATTGTTAACAGAATATTGTCAATACATTTTATGAAAAAAATACAAAAAAATTTTATAATTATGCAAAATTTGCCCTAAAAACTCGATTTTATACAAAAATACACACATTTTATGCATAAATATTAATAATTCACATTTTTTGTTACATTCTAACACTTAATATAAACGAAAAGCCCCGCTCCTTTCGGCGCGGGGTATATATTCGTTTGACGTGCGTACAGAAAGTGTCACGCACAAGTCGTTAAGATACGTCGCTTAAGCGTTAGTTTTAACAAGCTTAACGGCTTCGCGGGTTTTCGCTTCGATTTCTTCGGGAGTGCCGCTCATCATCCAGCTGCCTCCGCAAGCAATAATTTTGTCGTATGCGAGATATTCCAGAATATTCGTTTCGTTAATACCGCCGGTGGGCATTATTTTAAGATAAGGGAACGCCGCACAGATAGCTTTTATGGTTTTAAGTCCGCCGTAGTTTGACGCGGGGAAGAATTTAAGCGTGGTAAGTCCCTTTGCGATTGCCGCCATAGCCTCGGTGGGGGTAACGATTCCGGGGAGATACAAAACGCCGTGTTCCGCACAGCAGTCCGCAACTTCCGCCGAGAATCCGGGGGATACTATAAATTTAGAACCCGCTTTAAGCGCCTTTTCGCACTGTTCGCGGTTTATAACCGTACCCGCGCCGACAAGCATATCGGGAAATTCCTTTACGGTAAGCGCGATTGCGTCAGCCGCGCAAGGCGTACGGAAAGTGATTTCCGCGCAAGGCAGCCCGCCCTTTACGAGCGCGCGCATTTTGGGCAAAGTTTCTTCGATTGAGTTAAGTACTACTACGGGAACGATTTTAGTATTTTTGATCTGTTCCAAAAGTTTTTCGTGATTCATTTTTTCCTCCAAAATATTGTCTGGTTAAAATTATACCATAATTTTCCGAAAATGCAACTACATTTTTTACTTTAAAGATGAGCAGAGCTTACTGCAATAGTTGATGGCATTTAATTTTTCATATAATTATAAATTATTCCACTATAAAATTTTGATTATCTTGCAAAACGACTATATTCCCATTAATACCTAAAGAGTTTAATTTTTCGGGGTTTTCGCTGTGAATCGGAATAATTGTTTTTGCCCCCGTAATTTTACACACTTTTTTAATTTGCTCAACGCTTGCGTGTCCGCTTGTATGTAGATGCGCCAAACGGCACCCGCAGTTTAATGCATAATTTACAAAGTCAGTTTTATGTTCGTCAAAGGCGGGGTGTGATTTATCCAAATAACCACTCCACATTGAATAAATCAATAAACTATCCGGAAATGCTTCAATAGCTTTTTGCGTAACATAATTAGTTCTGCCCAAAAAGAAAAAACCGCGCCCTGTCATCAATTCGTGTAAATTGTGTCCGTACGAATAGATCTTTTGTCTATTAAAATTATAAAACGGCGAATTAGAGTTTTGAGTTACGATTTTAAGTATTTCCAGCTGAAAGTCTTCTTCGCAGACTATAAACGGCTTTTTGTTTTTAATTGCTGCATTATAAAATTCGGCAATAGTATCTATATTTGTTGAACTGCAAAGAGCAAAAACGTATTTGTTTTCCTTTAAAAGCTTATCGGCTTGTCTGCCAAGTTCGTGTTCGGTTATAATTCTTTCTTTAACGCGGGAAAGCATTGTACCTTCAGTAATAAGCACATCTATATCTTTACAATACTTTTCAAATACGGAAGCCATTTTACTGCCCCTTGCACCGTGCATACGAAAATCTCCAGTGTGTAAAATACGCTTACCCTCCGCTTCAATAAGCAACATGTAAGCGTCAAAAGCAGAATGGTCTATCGTATAGGGCGTAACTTTTATATCGCCGAAATAAAGAGGTTTACCGACGGTAAATTCCTTAAAAGTATTTACCCTTTCGGGATTGCCTTTATCTAATTTATTTTTTAAAACGCTTTGTACTATACCGTAAATTTGCTTTGCCGTTTTGCCCGCATATATGGGTATACCCGGTAATATCTTTTCAAACATTCCGATGTGGTCGCCGTGATAATGCGTTATAAGTACGGCATTGCAATCGGGCGTACCTATTGTCACGCCGTCAATTTCAAATTGTTGCGACAATGAATTTGCGGAAGGCAATTCCTCACCCATATCGATTATTATTCGTGCATTCGAAGTTTTTATTTCGGTAACACAACCGCCTATCTGATGAGTTCCGCGGTATATTTTTATTTGCATAAGCTGTTCCAGATTTCGTCCGTCGACGGTCTTTCATTTTGCTTGAACCAAACCGTATTGTTCGTTCCAAGCGCAGCGGTTATTGTATTAATGCTGTATAAATTGTTTTCGGTAAGATTCAGTGGCGTTTCATAGACAAGCAATTTTGCGGGCTGAATAAGCTTTTGGGGCATTGGATAGTTCGTTCCGAAAAGTCTGTTAATTATTTTAATATAATTTGCGTATTGACAGATTATTGTTTCGGTCTGCTCATCAATAGCCGATGAATATAAATTGACTTGTTCAATCACTTCGGGCACACTACCACACTTAACATTTACACGGCTGTCAAAAAATATCTTACCCTCAACAAACATCAGCGCTCTTTGAGGTACGTTATAAAGCACAATATCGCATTTCTTTCCGCGGACAATATTGCCGTTGAAGTTAATTTCGATATCAAGTACTATAGTATTAAATTGGTGCTCGGTTCCGAACGTATGACTGTAAAGAGAGTTTAGCAGCCTGCGCTCTTTGTCGTTACCGTTTATGTTTGTGAATTTATTCTTTACTTGTAATTTAGCCGTTTCATAGGGTGATAAATTTTCTGCTTTGCAACTGTATTTTTCAAACGCTTTATCTCTCGCAAATTTGCCGTTTGCGAACTTATACAAACAGCCGCCCTCGTAATAGAAATAAATCTGATTTTTTCTGACGGCGGGAAAAACCACGCCCGATAAAATATCTTTTTTCAAAAGTTTAAACAGTTCAAGATTTTTATCGTTGCTCAAAGCCAATATTTGCTTTTCGTCTAAAATTCGTAGAAAACTCATACAAGCACCCTATATATTATAGCATTTAAGCATCAAAATGTAAACGAAAATCGGTTTAGCCACAGCTATATCTCATCACGGCAAGCACACTATTCAGTCACAGAATGAAGATAAAAAAAGCGTGACTTTACGCCACGCATTTTTTCTATAACTATAGCCTTCGTGAAATTTATTAGAAGAATACTTCGGTTGCCTTTTGCTTGATTTCCTGGCTTGCAATGAAGGGAATACGGGTTGTATAGCCTTGCTTTGCCGCAACGATCATTTTGGTGGGCCATACTTGAATTTCTCTGTTCCAAGTATTAACCGTATCGTTGTACTGTTCGCGAGCGGCGGTGATTTCCTTCTGCAAATAAGAATTCTGCTGAATCGCATCGGCAATTTCGTGGTGCGCCTTGAGGTCGGGATAGTTTTCGAACGTCTTGTTAATTCTCCAACCTATCGAATCGATCTTCGCGGAAGTTGCACTCATTTCAGCGCCGTCGCGGGAAATAACTCTGCCCGAAGAACGCGCTTCTGCAATAGCCGTGAAGGTTTCCTGGTCGAGCTTAACAGCCTTGTCTACAAGCTTAGCGAGGTTGGAAAGAATTACAACGCGCTGTTCGAGATAGTTGTCGATCTGCGAAGCGTCGTGCTGAATTTTCTGTTCAAGCTGCCTAAGGTAAGTTGCCGCGTGAATCTTTTTAATGAGGAATACGAGTCCGGGAATTATAAAAAGACACCAAAGCAGTACCTCAAAAATTTTCGAGCCCTTGCCTACCGTTACGGGAATCTGTTTCGCGATTACGTTAATTTCGCGTCCGCTCTCCCTTACGGGGCCGGTCTCTTCGTCTAATACGTTTGCCATAAATTTTATCTCCTTTTATTCTTTATTTTTTTTTAAATTAATTTTCTTCGTCATCGTCGGCGTCCGACTGCTCGGCTTCGTCCGAACTGCTTGCTTCAACCTCGCGGGTTTCCGCGCTTTCGTCCTTTAACAGTTCGTCCGCGTCCGTTTCGGGGTTATTTGACCTATCGTGCATTACGGCCTCCGCCGCGATAATTTCGGCAAGCTCTTCCTCGTCGATATCGACCGCAGCAGCCGCCATTTCCGCTTCAGCCGCAATACCACCGTAAACTCCGTTAATACTGCTAACCGCGGCTTTCGTCAGCGCTGCGCCCGTAAGCATTGCGAACACTCCGCGCTCGTAAAGGCACGCCATCTTCACCGAATACTTATTAAGCATATCCTTGAATTCCGATTTAGCGGAATTCAAATTGAAGTCCAGACGGGAGCTTTGCTTTTTCTGCACCGCCATCTGAGTGCGCTTTTCTATGGGTATGTATTCTATCCACACGACGGGGACCATATGCGTGCGTCCGTCGCCGCCGAACCGCGGGATATATGTTACGCGCCGTTCGCCGCGGAATGCGTAGGCGGTAATGAGAACCGAATCCGCATCTCCATATTTTCCTACAAGCTCCGTTTTTAAAATCGACGGCGTTGCCGAGTGTTCGGGCTTCAACAAATCTTTTTTGAAAGAGTTTGCAATCGACTCGTGCTCATAGCAAGAAACGTTGCTTGCAAATTCGCGTCCGTAAATAAATTCGCGCGTCTTCGTCTGCTGATACAGAGGAATGCTTATGAGGGGCGCGAGGTCGAAATACAGACTTTTAAAATACGTCGTGTTTACGTTAATGAAGTTGGTTCGCGCCGCCTCGTAGTCATAATGAATAAAGTTAACTGGGTCCACTTCGTAATCGAAGCCTTGAGCGTGTTTCGTGCGCAGATAGTTCAGCTTTTTAATCTTCTGCATACTGAAATCGTCGCCGTACGGCTCGGGCGTTTTAATAAGCCTTAACAAGCTTTTCTGCGCCAGCGGAGTGAACAGCATTCTGTATTCCACTTCGTTGTCCCTATCCGTTCCGCCGAACAGCGCTTCGAATTCGTCGTTGCCCAGCCTCGTATAGCTGTCGCCCTCCGCCACGGCTTTGCGCGATTTTTTATCGAGCTTTTTCGCCTTAGACTTGATATGTCTTTGAAGCTGCTTTTCGCTCATTCCCGTCGCACCCGAGGGCTGACGCGAAAAAGTGAGGTTGGGCGCAGCCTCGTTTCCGTAGACGAGATAAGTATCTGTATTGTATACCGGCTTAGGTCTTCTTAACGACGCGGACAACACTTGCGAGTGGTGAACGGTTTTCGTCCCCTCTTTCGTGCGTACCGTTTCCGTCCAGTGAATTACTATCGAGCCGGTGTAAAGCTGTTGTTTCCAGCTCTGCTTCAAATCCTTTAAAATGAGAAACGGGTTGCCGAGTATCGCACCCGATTGACAGAATTGCGTCGAGCGGGTATTATCCACGTTTTTTCTGAACCCGTATTTTTCGTGCAGATACGAAAATCTTTCTTCGTCGAAGTTGTCGTCCATTTCTATTACGGGAACGGTTTTCGTAACAAGGCTTTGCGGAATGTCCCAGTCGTACAGCGCGTTGAGCCCCGCCATCTGCGCCCAAGCTTCCTTTAAAAGCTTATCCGCTTCCGCTTGCAAACCTATACATATCTCTTCGTTTTGCTTGATTTTAGGGTTTATCTTTTTAATTATCAGAATAATGAAAAGAACGATCAGCGCTACGGCAAGTATGGGTGCAACGATTCCCGCCCAAAGCGGAAGACTTCCGCCGATAGCAGAAACCAGCACCACTACGCCCGCTATGCCGAGAACCACGCTTAAAATAATGAGAAATATGCGCAGTGCTTTCGACTTGGATATCGCATTTTTTACCTTTTCGATTTCCGCTATCTTTGCCTTGTATTCGGCAACCGTCTTTTTGTTTGCCGCGATATCGACTTTACCCTTTTTGGTAAGTTGGTCGAACAGCTCCTCGGTGTGTTTGAGGTGCAAATCTTTATATATTTTGTTGTAACCGTCCAACGGCTCTAAAAGCGCGTCGCTTTGCGTCATATTGCCCTCTTTGCGCGCCCTAAGGCGCGAACGAATATATTATATCATATAATTATTCAAAAATAAAGACCTTTGTCGAAATTTGTCGCAAAATTTCATAAACAAAAAAAGGAAGTCCAACCTTTGAACTTCCTTTTAATTCTTTTAGCCGTCACCTATAGACGTGTGTACATTCGCCGTCGATAAAAACCATTCCTACTTTTTCCAAAGTAAAAGTCGTCGCTCCCGTTGCCAAATCAATTTGGCATTGCTTTTTTAATAACCCCAATGCGTCTTGCATTCCCCAGTCGCCTAAGCAGACGCTCAGTAAATACGCCGTATATATGCACTTATTATCTTCAAGAGATATATCGCAGCTGTAAACTTTACTACCGTACATATTGTAAGTCCGGCTGTAACAGATATAGTCTAAAATCTTTTTTATTTCGTCTTTGTCCTTAATGCCGAACTTATTGTTTTCGGCATCGTAAACGTCCTTTTTGAAACTTACAACGTATTCGTCGTAATACAATATTTGCTCACTTCCGCTTGACTTATACTCCCATTTTACGTAAAGTCCGTAGAATAAGTCCGTTTCTACTTCAAGCCTACTTTCCACAGTCGTACAGTTGCTGCTTGTAAAATGATTACGAACCAACGTAAGCGCATCTTCTTGAGAAGATGAAGATTCGATTACTCTGCCGTAACCGCTCAGCTCGTTAAACACAAAGTTATCTGGATATTTATTTCCGTTTAAATGGAAGTCAACCAACTCGTCTACCGTCAACAATTCGTTAACTTCACCTTTTACGTTTAAATCATTTTTATCGATTACGGGATTTTCGCCGGATGAGTTATTGTCGACGACTTCCCCGCTCGTGTTCTGATTGACTTCTTTGTCTGCGGGATTTTTATCGGACTTATCACCCGAAGCATTGCAGCCGCAAAGCATTACGAGTGCAGATACGCACGCAACTACTCCGGCAATAATCTTTTTCATATATCGCCCTCCCCTTAACTTCCTATACTTATTATATACAACCATAGCTATAATGGCAAGTCTTTGTTTAAATTTTATTCAACACAACGAGCGTCTCGACATTGGGATTCTCTTCACACAAAAATTTTCTGACCTCTTCCCCGTTACGGTAGATAGGAAAGTTGAACTCTATCCACTTTAACGGCGATTTTCTCTCCCAATGCGGGTTGAGCTGAATTTCTTTTATAAGATAAGTTAAAAGGTTCTTCTGCTCGTCCTCGTCTATTATATCAAAAAGCTCGGAAAAGTTCAATAGAATTTTGTAGATGTTTTCTAATGTAACAGTCTCTTCTTCCATTGCTTTCCTGCGCAAGTTTGCGTCTGCGATCAACTCCTCTATCTCGGCAATTGTTTCGTACATTCCGTCAAGGCGAGCATTCATATCGTGCAACTTCCTTTCACGAAACTTAGTATCAAAAGGCAGAGTATCGATTTCTTTTTCTAACCTTGCTTTATTTAACTCAATTTCGTTTAACTTGTTTTCAAAGTTTTCAATTTCCTTTTCGATATCGTCATTATTGCCGACACTTCCGATTCTGTCTTTAATTGCCTGCGCAAAATATTTATCGCTTACAATTTCCTTTACCGCTTCTATCACAAGCGGCTCGATTACGCTCTTCTTTAAGTCAGCCTTATAATCGCAAAACTTTCCTCTGTCGTGTTTATTTTTACCGCAAACGTAATACCCGACTTCTTTATACGTTCCATCTTTCTTCGTCCAACAATGACGGTTAGCATACATAGGACCTCCGCATACGGGACACTTCAATAAGCCAGTTAATAAATGGGTTCTGTCCTTACCGTATTTTGACGCAAACTTCTTGCCCGTTGTCTGCCGTTTCTCCTGCGCTTTATTCCAAACCTCTTCACTTACAAGCGGTTCGTGCAGTCCGTCAACCGTAATATAATCGGCAGCGTTAATTCGCTTATATTCGTTTTTCTTGCCCTTAACCTTTTCAAGCGTCCTCCCGCCGTAAGCAATCTTACCGCAATACACGGGATTTTCTAAAATCAGATTTATGAAATGCGCACTCCATTCTTCAATCATTCTGTCCGTTCGCACAACCTTTTTATCCCCTGCAAGTTAAGATATTTTGCTATGCCCGTATAGCCTATATTAGTGTTGACATACTTATCATAGATGAGGCAGACTAACTCCGCCTCATCTTCATTTATGTAAAGTCTATTGTCTTTAAGCGTGTAGCCGTATGGAGCAGGGCCACCGTTCCACAAACCCTGACGAGCTTTTTCTCTGCGCCCGTTCATTGTCTGTTCAAGAATGTTCTCTCGCTCGATTTCGGCAACTGCGGATAAAACAGATATAAGTAGCTTTCCACTCGTCTGCGAGGAATCTATTCCCTCTTCGATGCAAATCAAATTTACATCGTAGGTTTGAATGAACTCCAACGAATTAAGAATGTCCGCAGCATTTCTACCGAAACGAGAAAGTTTATAAACGAGAATATAGTCTACGCTTTGCCCACTCTCTATATCGGAAAGCATTTTCTTGAAAGCAGGGCATCCCTCTATCGACTTACCCGATTTACCTGCATCTTCATAGTAATCTACTATCTGCATTTCTTCCCGCTCAGCAAACTTTTTCAAGCAGTTTTTCTGTGCTTCAAGACTGTACCCCTCAACTTGCATTTCAGTACTTACCCTTGAATACAAAAAGCATCTTTTACCCTCTCTGTTCATTTACTTCCTCCGTTTCAGTTGTCGCATTGTTCAATACGTTTTGCCCATACTTTTGAATTAGTTGCGCCATCATATCGATAAACGCATTATAATTTTCTTTTTCTTTATTATTGTTTTGGTTAGTAATCAAGTATCCTTATTCAGACAGGCTATTATCTGTCCTTATTGCTTTGAATACTATGTTCTCTTTCCATTGCGTTTTCCTCCTTGTCGAAAAGATTAAATTATTTATTCAATTTTTCTTTCTCGAACTTTTCCAGCTCTCCGCTAAAAAAGTCGTCATATCCGTCCATTATCTTCGCAAGGTCGGTGTTATGTTCCGCCGCCTGCTCAATGAGCGCTTTATATCCTTCTTCTATTAGCTGTACCTTTGTAAAACCGTATCTTTTTAAAAAGTCATTTATTTGTTCGGCTTTCTCTCTCGGTACACTCGTTCCCCAAGCCATACACTTGGCTTTCCTTTCTTCCTTGTGCTTCTCCTCGTATCTCTTATCCTTCTCTGCTCTTGTCTTTGCCATATCTTCCTCCGTATTTTTAATAGTCGTATTCATACGACATTGTAATTTTATCATACTTATTCACAAGAGTCAAGGGACCGCAAGAAATTCTTTACTAATTTTTTAGTCTTCTTAATTCGCGTAGTTCATAATCGTTTGCAAACTCAGGCGTATCCTGAAAGCAACCTGTTGCAAACGCTTCTGCGCTTACGGGCTTATGCATTAACTCTAATCGCTTTGCTTCAAATAATGAAGATGCAATTGCTTTGTTTATGTTTAAGTTCATTATTGTTTCACCAAACAGTCTTACAACTTGTCCGTAGAATTCTTCTTCTCTACTGTGGACAGAATTATTTTGTTTAGCTTCTTCCTCAAAGTCTATCTCGCCGAATACTTCTTTAATAAGTAACGGTAAGCCATAATCAAGAGCATCGTTTATCAGCATATTGAAACTGTTTGCATATCTTTGTTGCGTTGATAATTTATCTATCTGTTCCCACGCTTTACTTGACGATATTCTTATATACCGCCTTTCTCTATTGTCTTTCGGTGTACTTTTTCTTCCCATTTATCCTCCCATAAAAGTGGGTTTCCCACCTTGTTCCCGTCCGCTTGCGGACGGCTCGGAATTGCCCATTGTGGCAATTCCCTTTACCTGCTTCCATTTTCTTCACTTTTGCAACAACTTTTTAGCTCATATACACCACCTCCTTTTATGTTAAATTTGCTAAATTCTATCTATTAAACCGTTGAGTTTCCCTACGGTTTAAATCAATTTTAATCTTCAAACAACCAGCTTTTTTGGCTGTTTAAAATTATTTTCAATTTTATTTTAACTGCTAACGGGGAAGAATATTTTCCCCTTTTAAAAAATATTTGACTCTGAGCCCTGGGTCACTGGTATTTAATTTCTTTTTTACTTTTGGTAATTTTTTGGGCTTTACAAAGAGCCCTAACATTTTTTGACAATCCCCCCCCCACACACACTAATGAAAA
>CAMWLA010000006.1 GCA_947174975.1 uncultured Clostridia bacterium
GCGACGTTGACGGTTGCGACAAGCCCGTTGAAAGAGAAGCTCACGTTTGGGGCGACAATGACAAGTGTGAAAAGTGCGGCGTTGACAAACCCGACGAACCTAACCCCGACCACACTCATAATTACGGCGACTGGACGGTTGACCCCGACGACGCAACGAAACACGTACGCACTTGCGACGTTGACGGTTGCGACAAGCCCGTTGAAAGAGAAGCTCACGTTTGGGGCGATAACGACAAGTGCGAAAAGTGCGGTGTCGACAAACCCGACGAACCCAACCCCGAACACAAACACAATTACACCTATACCGATAACGGCGACGGAACCCACACCGGTACTTGTGCCGTTGACGGCTGCGACGCTCCTACGTTAGAGCCCGAAGAACACGTCTGGGGCGCTAACAACACGTGCGCTTGCGGCGCTAAAAAGCCCAACGACAGACCCGCACCCGCAGAAAACACCGTTTCGTTTGTTTTCGACAGAGTAACCGGATCCGCCTTATACGCAGATGCAGAAGCTCTTAACGCAGCGTTTGAAGACGCGTGCAACGATCTGAACGTATTCGGCGGCGTTACCGAAACCGCAAACGTCTATGCCAACACTGCCGATGCCGGCAGTCCGGCACTTAAATTCGGTACTTCGAAAGCTCTCGGCTCGGTTACCCTTTCGTTTGAAAGAACGGTAGCAAAGGTTGTAATCAACTGCAAGGCTTGGTCTGGCGACAGCGCTAAGTTGGTAGTCAACGGCGCGGCTGAAGGTACGGCTAAAGACGTTCCCGCAACACAAGGCGACGTAGAGTTTGATCTCGGCGCGAACGCTTCGAATACGATTACTATTGCTTCTTACGGCAGTACAAGCAAAAACAGATGCTTCATATACAGCATTACCGTTACTTTCAAAGTAGCTCAGCCCCTTAACGCTCCCGAACTTGATAAGCTTGACGAGTACGGCGTAATTACTTGGAAAGCAGTTGACGGCGCAGCAAAATACGCTTATCGTATCGGCGACGGTGAAGTTAATTACGTTGAACTCACTGAAGACCGCAAAGTAACGCTTGCAGACGGCGCAACCATTAAGGTTTGGGCAGTAGGCGACGGCTTCGATTATATCGTAGACAACGAAGAGAGAGCTTTAACCGCAACTTATACCTTAGAGCAGGTTACGCTCAGCATGGCTGACGTTACCGAGGGCGAAACCGTTAAGGAAATCGTTAAGATAAACAAATCAACCGGTAAAGTAAGCTGGTCGGCTGTTAAGGGCGCAGTAAAATACGTATATACGGTTAAGGATAACGAAGGCAACGTCGTAGACAACCAGGAAAACGTAGAAACGGACGTTCCCGTTACGACGATTACGCTTGGCGCTAATTACTCTATCACTATTAAGGCTATCGGCGACGGCACCGTTTATCTTGACAGTGCGGAAGTTACCAAAACCCGCGTAGTTGAGCCTACCACGCTTGACGCCCCCGAAGTTTTAATCTTGCGTGACGGTACCGTTAAGATTAAGAATACCGACGCGGTTTCGTTCTCATATAGCATTGACGGCGGTACGGCGGTTCCCGTTGACAACAACCACGATGACGACGGCTACGTTGTGCTTACCGAGCTTATGAAAAATCACAGCGGAAAGGCAATAGCTGTTACCTCTATCGGTAACGGTAACGAAATTTCCGACAGCGAAACGCCGACAAGCAAGACCTACGTTGCACCCGCAACCTTCACCGACGTTGAAGTTGATTTTGCTTATACCGGCGAAAATAAACACGAGGTAACCGTTAGCTGGTTCGCTGTTACCGGAGCTACCGCATACGAGTATGCTGTAAACGGTACGGCTTTACAAAACGTTGAAGCAACCACGGAAACCGTTGAAGGCAATACGAAGTACACGATTACGATAACCCTTGCAGAAGACGACGTATTCACACTTACCGTTGTCGGCGACGAAGTTGCTAACGAACCCGTCATCGCTGGCGGCGATTACAGCAGCAAATTCAATACCGCGGATATCGAATGTGCAGCTTTCGAAATCGACAACAGCAAGGTATACTCCGTAGCAGAAATTATTGAAGTAATGAATTACTACGGCATGGTAGCCAACGACGTCACCTCGAAGGACTTCAAGGTTAAAGGCGTTGTAACCGAAATTGCAAGCACTTCCGGTAAACCCTTCGCGGGCTACTACGTAACCGACGGAACCAACGGCAGAGCGTTTGAGTTCTATAATCCCGAGTTCGACGAGTCGAAAGTATCTGCAGATATAATCGCTATAAAAGAACAACTTGTTCATTACTCGGTGACGGCAGAAGGCAAGCTTACTATCTACGGATCAACGAAAGAGTTTAAAAATTCTTGTACCATTATCGCTGTTGCTCTTGAAGAAGCGGGTGCTTCCGAAATGGCAAAGGGAGTTTTGGCTACCGCTAAAACAGCCCTTACCGCTCCTACCGGCACAGCCGGCACAGCCGCAAACACGGTAGAGTATACCCTTGTTTCAACCGTAGGTGAAAACAACGTACCCGTTACTTGGGATACGGATAATATCACGGTTGCTTGGGACGAAGAAACCACTGACGAGCTTGGTGCAAATATTGTCAGCTACGCAGACGGAAAGCTTATCGTAACTCTTCAAGATCACAAGATAAGCGTTTCTATTACGGCTAACCTCAGCTACACCGTTGCTTATGACGGCGGCAGCAAGACGGAAACCGACAGCAAGACGTTTACATTAAAGCTTAATGCAAAGGGCGACAATTCCGAAGATCCCGAACCCGAACCCCATTCCTTTGATTTAACAGCTAGTTTCGCAAACGGTTACGGTTCTTCCGCTTGGGGCTCTTCATATGGCGCGCACACTGTTTATATTACCGACACGTGGGGACTTAGCGGCAAATCTGCTGACTCCGCTTCCGCTTTGGGTACTATAAAGTTTGCCAATGCAAACCAACAATCATCGAATATAACTGATTGTCCCGTATTTAAATCTGGTGAAAATGGTCCGGTTGTCGAATTGTACAACCATACTATAACGTCTGTGACGTTCACCTTAAAGCAATGGACGACTAAGACATACTCCTCAATTGAGATTAAGTATTCTACAGACGGAATAAATTGGTCAACTTCGGGCAACTTGCACACAACAAATGCTTCGACACTTGGTAGTGCGGGTGCTACAAAAGACTTCAGCTATAATATTACTGATACAGGCGTCAAATATGTTCGTGTAGTTGTTGGAGGAGCCAACCAGATCGGCGTATCCGCTATATCGCTCAAAGTATTACCCGTTGCTTAATTTAAATAATACTCAAACGATTTTAAAGTCCGAGGCTTCCGCCTCGGACTTTATTTTTGTTGTACGTAAAATTTTTTAAATGCGCAAAAGATTATTTACAATTCCCCGCAAAAGTGGTATAATACGAACAATCAAAATAAAATATGCACCCGTAGCTCAGCTGGATAGAGCACGAGCCTCCGACGCTCGGTGCCGCTTGTTCGAATCAAGTCGGGTGCACCAAATATAAAACCCCGCCAAACGGCGGGGCTGTTTTTATCTGTTAACAAAATTTATCTTTTCTTTCTTTTCGAGGGAATAGCGGACAAGCTTATCTCCGTCAAGGTTTTCCGCGTGCATATCCACCGCCGAAACAGAGTGGTTTTCATAAGTGGTGTAATAATGTATGCCCTTATCCGCGTTGCAACAAGAGGTATAAATAGTTATTTCGTATTCCTTTTCGCCGACTATACAGCAGCCGCGCTGCTGCTCTACCGAGCCTAAGATATGGAAAAACTGGTTTACGCTTTCCTCTTCCGTTTTGCCCGAAACCGAGTTCATTTTGGTAAACGCAACCCTTACAAAGCGCGACTGCGAAGAAAGATCCCCAGGCAGCCCCAACGCGCCCATTCCTCTGCTGTATGCTTTAAGATCGAGCTTGTCCGAAAAAGTATTCTTCGGCTGTCTGGGCGATAAATACATATAATTATTTAAGTTAAACATCTGCTCGTCAAACGGCGGGTTGTTCGTCAGCACGCCCGCGGGGTTGTCGTAAATCTTCATTCCGTCCTTTACGCACTCAACGGTAATCGCGCAGTTTTTGTCCGCTATTATCCAGTGCAGCGCGGACACGGGCAGTTTATCGCTGAACGGCTCGTCGGTGATATTTATATTTTCAAGCTGCTTTTTAACCTCTTCCACGGTGGCGCACTTGCCCAATATATAAGGAATAAACTCAAACTGCGCAAGATTTATTTTGTCGCGTTCGCCCGCGTTATAGTGCGCGTTGCCCACGAAGTTAAGTCCCGCCATGCAAAGCCCCTTTTCGTTCACAGCGTCGTAATACAGCGGAATTTCTTGCACGAACGCCATTCCTATAAAGGCGTAATGCTTTGTTATTTTTTCGCCGTTTCGCAAATTGAAAGGGAAGTTGCGCGGAGTTATCGTAACTTCCTCTTTATAAGAAAATTCGTAGTCGAGCGTGCGCCCGAAGTAGAAATCTTTGGTTTTATAAGTTGCCGCAGTACACATTTTTTACCTCGGTTTGATTATTGACTTAATTTTATTTCAGTATAGCGCGTTTGCAAAATTTATGCAAGGTTTTTGTTTGCACGTTGCCGCGGGGTATGCTATAATTTAATTATGAAAACCGCAGTAGTGGGAATGAGCGGCGGGGTCGATTCTTCGGTTGCCGCTCTTCTTTTAAAAAAGCAAGGTTACAACGTAATAGGGCTTTATATGCTGAACTGGGAAGAGGAAAGTCCGCAAGGCGCATGCACCGCGGACAGCGACTTTGCCGACGTTCAGCGCGTTTGCGGTGCGCTGGAAATTCCCTTTTACAGCGTCAATTTTTCCAAGCAGTATTACGAGCGGGTGTTCGAGTACTTCCTCGCAGAATATAAGGCGGGCAGAACGCCGAATCCCGACGTTTTGTGTAACCGCGAAATCAAGTTCGGTCCCTTCCGCGAATACGCGCTTTCAATGGGCGCGGATTTCGTCGCCACCGGGCATTACTGCGGGGTTGAACACACCCAAAGCGGTCACCGCCTTTTAAAGGCAAAGGATACGGGCAAGGACCAGACCTATTTTTTAAATCAAGTGCGCGAAGAACAGATCGCAAACGTTTTGTTCCCCCTTGCCGACCTTGACAAAAGCGAGGTCCGCGCCATTGCAGAAAAGTACAATTTAACGACCGCCAAAAAGAAAGATTCCACGGGGATATGCTTTATCGGCGAGCGGAATTTCAGAAAATTTCTGCAAAATTACTTGCCCGCACAGCCCGGTAAAATAATAACCCTTGACGGCGAAACCGTCGGCGAACATATCGGACTTATGTACTACACGATAGGTCAGCGCAGAGGGCTTGATTTGGGCGGAAAACGCGGCGAGGACGGCAGATGGTTTGTGGTAAAAAAAGACTTGCAAAACAACGTTTTGTACGTCTCCCACGGCGACGAAAGCCCCCTCTTCTCCCGCGCGTGCTGTGTTTCAAATTTGAATTGGATAGGGTATATCCCGCCGCAAAGCTTTGAATGCACGGCAAAATTCCGTTACCGCCAAGGCGAACAGAAAGTTAAAGTTACACTTACCCCCGACGGCGCTTTAGTCGAGTTTAACGAAAAACAACGCGCCGTTACCGAAGGGCAGTACGCGGTGTTTTACGACGAAACCGCATGCTTAGGCGGCGGCGTAATCGACAAAGTTATATATTAAAAAAGGCACGCTTATGCGTGCCTTTTTCTTAGCTGTTTACCGACTGTTTTATGTTTTCTTCTCTGAACTGCTTCAAGTACAAATCGAAGTATGTTCCGCGCTTCTTTATCAGCTCGTCGTGCGAGCCGCGCTCGATTATCTTTCCGTCGTTTACGACTAAAATTACGTCGGCGTTACGTATCGTCGAAAGTCTGTGCGCGATTACGAAATTCGTTCTGCCTTGCATTAACTTGTCGATAGCTTGCTGAATGAGATTTTCAGTTATGGTATCAACCGACGAGGTCGCCTCGTCAAGCACGAAAATCGCGGGGTCGGCAAGTATTGCGCGGGCAAATGAGAGAAGCTGTTTTTCGCCAGTGGAAAGGGTGTTTCCGCCCTCGCCTATCTGCGCGTCGTAGCCGCCAAGCCGCTCGATTATGCGCTCGGCATTTACAGATTTAACTGCCTCTTGCATTTCCTCTTCTGTGGCGTCTGTTTTGCCGTATAAGAGGTTTTCGCGGACCGTTCCCGAGAACAGATGGGGAACTTGCAGCACGTAGCCTATGTTGGAGTGAAGCCACTGCACACTGCGCTCGCGCGCGTCCTTGCCGTCGATTAGCACCGCGCCGTCGGTCGGGTCGAAAAATCTGCAAACGAGGTTTACAAGCGTTGATTTACCCGCACCCGTTTCACCGACGATAGCAACCGTCGTGCCCTTTTTCACCTTTAAATTAAAGTGTTCCAAAACGTACTCGTCGCCGTCGGGATATTTAAAGGAAACGTCCTTAAACTCGATATCGCCCAAAAGCGGTTCCCAGTTTTCGCGTTTTTCGTTGAAGCTGTCGCCGTATTTTTCGATAACCTCGGGGGTGTCCTGAACGTCGGTTTCGGTTTCCATAAGCGCGGTATATCTTTCGATATTTACCTTAATAGTTACCAAGTCCGACATGGCTTCCGCAACGAACTGAACCGAGTCGACTATGCCTTGCGCATAGGTCATAAATACCGACAGCGTACCGATTGCGATAACGCCCTTAACGGTGATTATACCGCCGTACCACAAAACGATTGCAACCGCCGCGGATACTATGAACGAAGTCATTGCAAAGAACAGCGAACGGTGATGATGAAGTTTTACGGACAGCCTTTTCATTTCCTTGGTATTTGCGTAAAACTGCTTGTCAAGCTTTTCTTCAACTATAAGCGTTTTCGTCGTTTCAACGCCGGTTATGCCCTCGTTAAACCCGCCGGTAATAAGAGAATTGGTTTCCCTTACCTTTCGGTTGTATTTGGTCTGTACCTTGTGGAAGTAAATCATTACCGGAACGACTACCGGCACAAGCGCAAGCACGCAAAGTGTCAGTATCGCGTCGAGGCTGAACATAATTGCAAGCGCGGAAACAACGTAAATCAAGTTGCTTACCGCTTGGTAGCTGTCCCACGCGATAACCGAGCCTATGCTAGAAGTATCGCTCATTACCCTTGCGTGAATTTTGCCGACGCCCGTCGTGTTATAATAGGAAACGGACAGCGTCTGCAAGTGGTTGAACGCGCTTCTGCGCATATCCCGCAAAAGGTACATTTCAAGCTTTGAACAGCTGTACGAGCTGAAAAAATCCACAACGCACGACAGCAATATGAGTGCGGCGTATAAAATCACAAATACGGTAAAGCCGTCAAGCGTTTTGTGCGCTATGAAATTGTCGATTGCGTACCTTTGGAACAGCGGCAGCACCGTGTTTATCGCCATTACCGGAAGCACGGTCAAAAGCATCGTTATATACAGCTTTTTGTGAACCGCCAAAAACGGAAGTACTTTGCCAATGCCGAAAAATTTCAGTTTGGGAGTTTGCGTTACTTCTTTCATACCGCACCCCCTTCTTTGAGTTCTTCGGGAAGCTGGAACTGCAAATCGTAAATCTTCTTGTAAATTCCGTCCTTTTTCAATAGCTCGAAATTGTTTCCGCTTTCGGCAATTTTCCCGCCGTCAAGCACGATAATATTGTCCGCGTGCATTACGGTGTTGATTCTGTGCGAAATGATAATCACCGTAGCGCCCTTGAATTTTTCATTGAGATTTTTGCGGATAGCCGCGTCCGTCTCGCTGTCGACCGCGGAAAGCGAATCGTCGAAAATGAGGTAAGGCGTATTTCTCATAAGCGTGCGCGCGATACCCACGCGCTGTTTCTGTCCGCCCGAAAGGGTGACGCCCCTTTCGCCGACTACGGTATCGTAGCCGTTTGCAAAGCCCTCTATATTTTCGTCGACGCACGCCTCTTTGGCGGCGTTTTTAATATCCTCGTCGGATGCGTTATCAACGGCAAGCGAAATGTTCTCTCGGATGGTTCCCGAATAGATATAACCCTCTTGCAGCATAAGACCTATGTTGCTTCTCAGCGTTGCGGGAGATATCTCCGAAATGGGCTTGCCGCCTATGTAGATTTCTCCGTTCGTCGGGGCATATAGTCCGTCCAACAGATAAGTGAGCGTCGATTTTCCGCTTCCTGTACCGCCTAAAATTCCGACGACGCTGCCTTCTGGAATTTTAAAGCTTATATCCTTTAATACCGGCTTGCCCTCTTCGTATTCGAAGCTTACGTCTTTAAATTCGATATCGCCCGAAAGGGGCTCTTTCTCACCGTATTCCTCTTCTACGCCGTTGAGTATTTCTCCGATACGCCCTAAGGAAACGCCCGCTTTGCTCATGTTCGAAATTATTCTGCCGAGCTGTCTGACGGGCCATATAAGCATCGTGTTGTAGAATATAAACGCGATCAGCTCACCGGTTGTAAGCGAACCGTTTACGCAGAACACAGTACCCGCAACTACTATGCAAAGCCCTTGCACCGCGGCAACACAGTCGCTCGTTGACCAGAATGTTGCAAGTATGCGAAGCGTTTTAGTCCACAGCCCCGTGTAATAGGTGTTTTGTTTTTCAAATCTGTCCCGCTCGTAGCGTTCCCTTCCGAACGCGCGCACCACGCGCACGCCCGTGAAATTTTCTTGCGCGATAGTGGAAAGCACGCCCTCTTCCTCGTCGCATTTTTTGAAATGCTTTCTAACCCTCGTATGGAATACGAACGAGTACACGAGTATAAGAGGAATAAACGCCGAAGCGATTGCCGCAAGCTTTACATTTTTCAAAAACATAAACACAAGCGAAAATACAATTAAAAGCACTATTCTGAAAAGGCTTAAAAGCTGACCCGAAACGAAGTTGGAAATCGTGTCCGCGTCCGAAGTACAGCGCTGAATTATGTCGCCCGTGCGGTGCTGTATGTGCCAGCTTAAAGGCAACCTTTGAAGGTGTGAAAACAGCTTGTCGCGCGTTCTGCGCATAAAGATTTGGTTTGCATAGTTGTTGAGATACGATCTCAGATAGGTAAACAGCGCCGAAAGCAGTGCGCACGCAATTAAGAGCAGCGCGATTACCCATAAATTTTGCTTTAAGTATTCAACTCCGCCAATAGCGGAAACTATTTTTACATAACTGTCCGAAACCGGCTCTTTCCCGAGTACGCTGTCAACGGTAACGTTGATTATTTCGGGAACGAGCAATGACACCACCGTTACAAGCGCACTTGCAACGATACTTGCAATGAATACGGAAACACTGCCCTTTAAAAGGTACCAAAGCGTTCCCGCCTTAGACAGTTTATGCTTTGGATAAACGTCTTTCATTAAATTATATTAAAACCTCTCTATTATCTCTTTACTAAGGCTTTTGCACAGCTCGACGCCGAATTTGGTACAAGTTTGCACGTCCTCCAACGCCGCTATGCAGTTAAAAGTGTGAATGTATCTTACGGGAATACCCGCGACTATGACGGGGGTAGCGCCGTTTGCGGAAATTATATACGCGCCGTTATTACCGCCGCCCGAGCGAACCGCCATCTGCACCTTGATGCCTTTTTCTTCGGCAACCTTTTTCGCAAAAGAAGTGAACCTCGGCGTGCAGATAACCGTTCTGTCCATATAGCGGAGCATAACCCCACCGCGGAGCGCGTCCTGCACCATATAGCTCGGCGCGGAAGTATCGTCTGCGGGACAGCCCTCGAAACAGATAGCCGCCGCGGGCTTTAAGTTGTACATTGCCGCGGTAATTCCGCGCTCGCCCACTTCCTCTTGCGAGGAGATTACGCCCACTATATCCACGGTCGTTTTCTCGTTCGCAAGCGACTTTAAGCACATGAGCATCGAGGCAACGCCGAGTCTGTCGTCAAAAGCTTTGCCGTGCAGTATGCCGTGCTTTTCATCGTATTCGAAGGGTGACAGAGGAACTACGGGCGCGCCGACTTCTATGCCCATCTCTTTTGCTTCCTTGTCGCTTGTCGCGCCGATATCTATCGTAAGATTTTCGTAAGATACGGGTGCGTTCCTCTGGTCAGCGGTCATTAAATGGGGAGACATTGCGGCGATTACCCCGCTGATATATCCCGACGACGTGAAAATCTGCACCTTCGCGGAAGGCAAGCTCTTCTCGTTCCAGCCGCCTATGGGAATGAACCTTAAAGTTCCGTCGGGCTTGATGGCTTGTACCATAAACCCGACCTCGTCAGAGTGCGCGTCCAAAAGTATCTGCGGACGGTTCCCCTTGTTGTAGTTGGGATATATATACAAGTTGCGCATGCTGTCCTCTTTAAAGGTTGCAAAATCCTTGCAGTATTCCCGCGCGATTATTAATACTTCGTCCTCGAAGCCCGAAGCTCCGCGTGCATTACATAATTTTTCTATTAACTCTAATTCGTTCATAATTTCACCCCTATACCGCTTGCGGTAATTTCTTTCCTTTTTTCAATTCTTTTTCAAGCTCGTCGCAAGCTTCCTTGAACTCTTCTTCCGTTTCTAAAATTTCGATTCCGTCCAGAATTTCCTGAAGACGGTATTCGTTGTTGAGATACTTTATTGTCTGATATCCTATAACGGTAGTTAAAACACCGTTGGTAAGTCCTTGCACGGATGAGTCTACAATTGTAGAAATTGCAGAACCCAAAAGGGGAATGCCCCTTACCGCGTTGCCCATTGTCTGAACAACCGAATTGCCTATTTTCGCACCGCCCAAGCCGTAGGCTATAAGCGAGTTTTGAAGAATTCTTGCAAATATTCTTACAAGCTTGGGATCCGACGGACGGAAGCCGTATAAAAATATTATATCTTTTACAAGCTGTAAATTAAGAACGGCAACAAGCATTGCGTCGATCTTGTTGGTCTGCGACAGTGCGGAATACATTCCAGACTTCACCGAAGATTTGAAAATCAATTCCTTTGCGCTCTTTTTTACCGAGCCCGAATATAAGTCCGTAAGGTTTTGCATAATTGCCTTGTCGTTGTTCGTTTTAACGGCGATTGCAAGTTTGCCCACCGTTTCGGAATCGTACCAGCCGACGCCGTCGACCTTGGCGGTTAACTCTATTATTTTGTCCGCGATTTTACGGCGAACTTTTTTATTGTGGCTTTTCGCTTCGCGCGCGGTTTTTGCGTTGACGTTAACTATAAAATAGTCGGTTTTCAGAATTTTTACGAGGGGAACTATAAACAACAGTATGTACACGATTACGCTTGCCGCGGCAACGCCTATGCCTGCATACATATTTATATCCCACACCCGCATAGTTATCGAGAACAGACAGAAGAACAAAAACACGCCTATCGCAGCCGCGATTAATGCAAGCACAAGCCTTGCTCCGCGCGCGTTTTCGCGCTTTGAATACTTCTGCTCGTACTCGTAAATGGTCAGCTTATTGTCCTCTTCGTTTTTACGGTTTTTCTTGCTCATTTTAATCACCTATATCTATGGAAAATTTATATAGTTCGGATTTGGCAACTCCTCTATCCTTTGCCGCTTGTTTGACGGCGTCCTTTTTGCTCATTCCCCCGCGCATATAGTGGAGGATATGCTCCTCTTCGGAAAGTTTGTTTAAAGGGTTATCCGCGCCCGACGCTCCCTCTACCAAGAGGACGTATTCGCCGCGCTTTTCGCCTTGCAAACCCTCGGAAAGCTTAAAAGTAATTGCCTCTTCGTGGATTTTCGTAATTTCTCTTACAACGCACGCATTCCTTTCGCCGAAAACGGAATAGATTGAGGATATGTCGCGGTCAACGTCTTGCGGGGCGCAGTGGAAACACAGCGTCATATCGAGATTTTTGTACTTTTCAAGCAGCGCCCTTCTCTCGCCCGCCTTATCGGGCAGAAAGCCGATAAACGCAAATCTATCCGCGGGTAAGCTTGATAGTATCAGCGCGGACAAAAACGCATTTGCCCCGGGAACTACCGTGTATTCTACTTCCGCATCTTTAAGCGCGGAACAAACCACGTTCCCCGGATCGGAAATTACGGGCATACCCGCGTCCGAAATTATTGCAATTTCCTTGCCCTCTTGCGCCTCGGCTATTATCTTTTCCGCGGCTTCGCGCTCGTTAAATTTATGGCAGCTTTTCAGCGGTTTTTTAATTTCGTAGGCATTCAAAAGCTTCAAAGAATGGCGCGTATCCTCGCAGTAAATCACGTCTACCGAACGCAAAATTTCCAGCGCCCTCAAAGATATATCTTTTAAATTGCCTATCGGCGTTGCTACAAAATAAACCATTATTTTACCTTTTCATTTTCAAAAACCATAACTTCGCCGTATTTTGGGGAATATAGAAAATTAATTTCTTTGTCTTTTTTACTTTTTACAGCTTTATAAAAAATACGCATATAGTCATAATCTTCCGTATTTTTCTTGAAAGCTATGCCATTCTTTTCAAAAATTAATCCGTATTTATAGACATATCCGGCACGCGTCCACATTTTATCGACTACATAAGGTATCGCGGTAGCTTCAAAAACTTTTTCATCCGTAAGCCAATTTAAAACTTCCCAATCAATGCGTCTCTCCCTACGCCAAAAGTACACTGATGACACCAGAAAAAGTACACTGGCTATACCAAGAAATATGCAACATAACCAACCGAGGAGCAATTTGTCAGCAAGATACCCTAATACTAACACCAACACGCTGCTAATAAACAAGAACACCGTTCCGCCAATGAACAATACTTTAACGCGTTTTGTCAAACCGACACCGTACTTGAATGTATATACGATTTTTCTTCCGTTATATTTTACCATTGACGACCTCGGGCAAAATTTCAATTCCTTCCTTACCGCCCTTGACTGCCTCGACCATAACGAGATAGGGCTTTGCACCCTTCGTGCCCGTTACGAACTGTAGCTTCTTTGGCTCTAACCCGCGCTTTTTTAAAAGGTAGATAAGCTCCGCCGTGCGGTCGGCGCGGTTAATTAAAGCAAACCTTCCGCCGAACTTCACCGCCCTATATGCGGCGTCGATTATTTCGGGAAGGGTAACCGTCAGCTCTTTTCTGCAAATTGCGCGTTCGTAAACTTCGTTTTCAAAGCCCGCCCGCTCGTAAGGGGGATTACACAAAACAAGAGAAAACTTATCGTCGAATTCCCGACCGATATCTTGTATTTTACAGTTGTGGACGGTGCAGTCAAAGCCGTTTAATTTAGCGGTGCGCTCGCTCATGTCCGCAAGCGAAGCTTGCATTTCAAACAAATCGAGGGAGGATATCTTGGGGTTAAGGCACAAAAAGTGAAATCCCACGACTCCGCTGCCCGAACAGAAATCGGCGACCCTATCGCCCACTCTTGCACGCGCAAAGCGGGACAGCAGAATGCTGTCCGAAGTAAAGCGGTATAAATTCACGTTCTGAATTATTTGTTTGTCCCCATAAAAGCTTTCTAAAACTTCGGGGTATCTTATTTCGTCCACCTTAACACCTACTCACCTCAAATCAAACTTGAATATAGAAAGAGCGGGGCGCATAAAACACCCCGCTCTTCTATTCCTCTAATTAGTCAGCGTGTATAGCGCCGGTAGGGCAAACGTCCTCGCAAGCGCCGCAGTCGATACAAACGTCGGGATCAACTACGTACTTGTCAGCGCCCTCGGAAATAGCCTCAACGGGGCAAGTGCCTGCGCACGCGCCGCAGCTTACGCATTCGTCTGATATTGAGTGTGCCATCAGTAAGTTCCTCCAATTAGTTTTAGTAAAGCATACGCTACTGTTTTGAATTATATCACAATATTTTTGTGCTGTAAAGAGTATTTTTAATTTTTATCGATAATTTCTTTCAGCTCTTCGGAAATTTCTTCTTCCTTATCTTCCGTGCCGCTGTTGTTTTTGAATTTAATATCCTTTACGGCATAGTCGTGGAAGGTTACGATATCCTTTTTCTTGTCCTCGATTTTTACACGGACTTGCATTTTAAGCATATTGATATTCACGACTGTACCCTTGCCGTCGGGCGTGGTAACTTCGGTGCCTAATTTAGGTATATGTTTGCCGGCCTCGGCGTAGTAGTCGTTTTCGTATGCAAGACAGCACATCAGTCTTCCGCAAAGTCCCGAAATTTTAGCGGGATTCAATGAAAGGTTCTGCGTTTTCGCCATTTTTATGGTTACCTTGTTGATGTCGGGCATATAAGCCGAACAGCAGCATTCCCTACCGCACGCGCCTATTCCGCCGATCATCTTTATTTCGTCACGGATACCGAGCTGCCTAAGCTCTATCCTCATCTTGAAATGAGAGGACAGTTCCTTTACAAGCTCTCTGAAATCTACGCGGGCGGGCGCGGAGTAGTAAAACACCACTTTCGAGCCGTCGAACGAAAAGTCACAGTCGATAAGCTTCATATTGAGTTTATACTTTGCAATCTTTTCCTGAACGGTTTTCATTGCCTCGGGCTTGCGCTCGTTATTCTTCTTTATAGTTTCCAGATCGCGCTGAGTGGCAATGCGCAGTACCGGCCTTAAAGGCGGAACGATTCTGCTTTCGTCGACCTCGCCGATAGGAATAACCACCGTCGCGTATTCGTGACCGCGCGCGGTATCGACGATTACTCCCATTCCCTTTGTATATTTTTCGCTGTCCTTACCGGGAGAAAAATAATATATCTTT
Source organism: uncultured Clostridia bacterium (assembly GCA_947174975.1). Classification (GTDB taxonomy): domain Bacteria; phylum Bacillota; class Clostridia; order Christensenellales; family Borkfalkiaceae; genus Coproplasma. The sequence goes on from CAMWLA010000006.1 coordinate 14,646, forward strand.
CCGTTTTCGGTAAAGTTTACCCCCGTAATTTTAACCATTTTTCGTTCTCCTCTATGACGCGCAGCATTAAGTCGTATAAAAGTCCTTGAAAAAACGCGTTGAATTTCAAGTCCATACACGCCTTGTCCGCGCACTTGCCCGCAAAGATAAGCGCAGGCTGTTCAAAGCAAGCCTTTTTTCCTCCGATGCTTTCTTTAAGCGCCTTGTGATAGTTCAAAGCGATAGCAGACATAAGCTCGTTTTTGTATTTCGTATCACCGTATTTTATTGCCACTTTTCCGACGTTTCCTACGTCAGTCGTGGTGCAAATTTCTTCCGCAGCCGCGTTCACTTCCGCGAACCAGCCGCCGTTTACCATATTTTCGGCAACGCCGAATATTCCGCCGCAGCTTTCCGAAGCTTGTCTGTTCAAGGGGTTGCTCCCCTTCCTTTCAAGCGCCGCAAAAATTTCGTCTTGCGAAAAAGGCGGTATCGTCAATGTCTTTACCCTCGACTTAACCGTGTCCAACACCGGTGCAAGCGAAGTTGCGCCGAGTAGAAAGTACACGCCCTCGTAAGGCTCTTCCAAAGTCTTTAAAAGCTTGTTCTGAATGAGCGGGGTTGCATCGTTGAACCCGCTGATTATGAAAAGCTTTTTGTCTTTTTCAAGCGGTTTCAACGCACAGTCCGAAAGAAGAGCGGACGCGGCTTCCGCCGTAAACTTTTTCCCTTCCTCGGGAAAAATGCGTAGGTCGGGCAAAGTTTCGTTAATTATCCTTTTGCCGTCGGGGTCGTTTTCCGTGACGCCGAAAAATTTAAGCGCAAAAATTTTCAACGCTTCGCGCATGTTTTTCACGTCTTGAAAATGCAACATATAGGCGTGCGAAATTCTGTCCGACTTGATATCGCCCGAAAACGCCGTGTACGCCGTTGTCCCCGAAATCAGCTTTTTCACTAAATTATTCCTTTACTTTTAAGTAAATCTATAATGTTTTTGTTGGTTTGTTCTATGGTTCCGTTACATTCGACGGCACATATGCGCGGGTATTTCTCCAAAAGCTGTAAATATCCGCCGTAGACGCGCTTGTGAAATTCAAGCCCTTGCTTTTCCATTCTGTCGTTTTGGTCGGCGCCGTTCTTGCGTACGAACGCTCTGTCGGGCGAAATATTCAAAAATACCGTCAAGTCGGGCGTGCATAAATCGAGCGCTTTTCTGTTGATAGCCTCGACATATTCAAGCCCCAATCCCCTTGCAACACCTTGATAGGCAAGGGAAGAATCCACAAATCTGTCGCAGATTACAAGCTTGCCCGCTTCAAGCGCGGGAATGACTTTTTCTCTTAAGTGCTGTATTCTTGCGGCGGCGTATAACATAGCTTCACACTCGTCGCACATCTCCGTGTTTTTGCCGTCGAGAATAATATTTCTTATCTGCTCCGCAATGGGGCTGCCGCCCGGTTCCCTCGTGAGTATATAGGGAATACCGCGCTTGTCGAGGTAAGCGGACAGCATTTTAAGCTGAGTGCTTTTGCCCGAACCTTCACAGCCTTCAACTGTTACGAATTTGCCTTTTACCATTTCTTTACCACGCATATTTTTCCGTTGTTTAAGCCGAACGTTGACTTCGCTTGCGAAAGCGCTTTCACCGTCGCGTTGGTTATCATTTCGCCGATTACTACGAGCGGAATACAAGGGGGAGCAAGTCCCGCGTTCTTCGCGCACATTCTGCCGACCGCCTTTTCCAGATCTATCCACTCGCTCTGTCTTTTGAGTGCATACTGGAAAGAATACGAGCGTTCGCTTTCGGGAATTTCGGGCTTTTCGACGTAAGTGCCTTGAAGCTTTTTATTGCCTACAACCGCAAGAAGATGTTTTTTGAGGTTTGCCAAATCGCCTTCCTTTATCATGGGCGAGAGATAGAAAAGTATATATCTGCCGTCTGCAAACTCTGCGAAAATTCCTTTCTTTTCAAGCCTTTGAAGTGCAAGTTTGGGCGAGACGCCGAACGGCTTGAAGTCTATTAAAAGTTTTGTCCAGTCGTCGTTCTGATAGAAAGTAAATTCGGGTGACTCAGCCTTGAACTGTTCCACAATTTGCTTCGCGCGGGTCAAAACCGTGATTTTGTTTGCAATGCTTTTTACACCGTATTCAACCGAAGCCATAATCGGGAAGCTGGGCGAAGTGGTACGGAACATCGAAAGCGCGTCCTCGGCAACGGGAATCAAGTCCTCGTTATTGACGGAAACTATCGCGCCTTGGGTTAAGGTTGCAAGCGTTTTGTGCGCTCCGTCCACCCACATATCGGCGTAAAGTCCCGCATAGCCCGAGTCGCCGAACGCAAGGTGCGCGCCGTGCGCCTCGTCTACGAGCAGCAGTCTGTTGTATTTTTTAAGAATATCTCTGTATCCCGCAAGGGGTGCGATATTTCCGTAATAGTCGGGCGAGGTAGCAAGCACGCCCGCAATGTTGGGGTCGTTTGAAACGAGTCTTTCGATAGTATCCGCGTCCGGGGGCTGTAAAACGCCGTCCCTTTCCGCGCCTTGAACTATCAAAGGCTCGATTCCGAACAGCTTGCACGCGTTCCATATGCTTTGGTGCGAATTGCGGAAAACTATAAGCTTGTTGCCGCGCTTCGACGCGCAGTAAACGAGTGAAAGCACCCCGCTTGACGAACCGTCGGTCGTGATATAGCTTTTTTCCGCGCCGAGTATCTTTGCGATATCCTTTTGCGCCTTAGCGATAGCGCCGTCGGGACAATGAAGATTATCGGTGTACGAAAGCTCGGTTACGTCCAAAGGCGCGTCCTTGAATTTCGATTTGAAATCTCCGCTTGCCTTGTGTCCGGGCATATGAAAGCTTTTGCAAGCCTTTGCATTTCTTTTAAGCTGGGTATATATACAGTAATCGTACATTATTACTCCTAATTTTTATTGTTTGATAAGTGGAAGCATACAAATCGGTAGCGATTATTTCTTTGGTTTCATTGTGGGGAAAAGCAATACGTCACGTATTGTGGGGCTGTCGGTAAGAAGCATAACGAGTCTGTCGACGCCGAAACCGAGTCCGCCCGTGGGGGGCATACCGTATTCGAGCGCGGTTATGAAATCTTCGTCCACTTGCGCGTTGCAGTTAGGTTCTTGCGCACGCTTAGCCTCAACTTGTTTTACAAATCTCTGTTTCTGGTCGATGGGGTCGTTCAACTCCGAGAAAGAGTTGCCGAACTCGTGTGCGCAGATGAAATATTCAAACCTCTGTGTGAACGCGGGGTCGTCCTCTTTTCTCTTTGCAAGGGGTGAATTCTCCACGGGATAGTCGTATATGAACGTGGGTTGAATAAGCTTGTCCTCGCAGAATTCGTCGAACAGCGCAATGAGTACGTGACCCTTAGTCGCGCTGTCGCCTTCGGGTACTTCGGCGCCCAGCTTCTTCGCGCAAGCGCGCGCGTCCGCGTCCGTCTTCCACTCGTCGTAGTCCGCTCCGCAATACTTTTTAACGGCTTGTTTCATGGTAAGCCTTTCCCATTTATTGCCGAGGTGAAGCTCAACCCCTTGATAGGTAATATCGGTTGTTCCGAGGACGTTTTGCGCAATTGACTTGTACATATCCTCGACCAAATTCATCATTTCGAAATAATCGCAGTAAGCTTGATAGAGTTCGACCGTGGTAAACTCGGGGTTGTGGAACGCATCCATTCCCTCGTTTCTGAAAATTCTGCCGACCTCGTAAACGCGCTCTAACCCGCCGACGATAAGTCTTTTCAAGTACAGCTCTGTTTCTATTCTCAGATACATATCGATATCGAGGGTATTGTGTCTCGTCTTGAAGGGGCGCGCCGACGCACCGATTTCAAAGGTGGTTAATACTGGGGTATCAACTTCCAAAAAGCCGCGATTATCGAGGAATGCGCGGATCTCCTTGAATATCTTCGAACGGGTGATAAACGCACTCTTAACTTCGGGGTTGACGATTAAGTCCAAGTCCCTTTGACGGTATCTGATATCCGTGTTAGTAAGTCCGTGCTGTTTTTCGGGCAAGGGACGGAGACACTTTGTAAGCATTTCGATATGCTGGCAGTGAATTGAAATTTCGCCAGTCTGCGTTTTGAAAACGAAGCCTTTTATACCTATGATATCGCCGATATCGTAGTCCTTTTTAAAGGATGCGTAATCTTCCTCGCCGACGTCGTCACGGCGCACGTAAATCTGAATTTGTCCTTCCCTATCGGATATATGCGAAAAGGAAGCCTTGCCCATAATACGGCGGGACATAAGTCTGCCCGCAAGGGAAATCGTCTTTCCTTCAAGCTTTTCGAAATTTTCCTTAACCGAAAGTGAATTTTCCGTTACCTCGTAATTAACTTTGACGAACGGATTATTCCCCTCTTCGGTAAGCTTTTGCAATTTTTCACGGCGAATTCTCGCTTGTTCGGCAAGCTCTTCTTCCGAAGGCTCTGCCGTTATCATATTCTCATCCATAGTAATCCTCTTATTGAATTTTGAGTATTTTAAGTGAGTACTTAGTTCCGTCGGGGCAAGAAACCGTAACTTTATCCTTGACGTGCTTGCCCATAAGCGCAGCGCCGACGGGTGAGTCGATAGAAATTTTGCCCGCCATAACGTCTACTTCGGTTACGGAAGTAATTGTATAAACTTCCTCTTCTTCCATATCCTCGTCGTAAACGGTGACAACGCTGTTTAAGTGAACGTAGCTGTTGTCGGTAACTTCCGCGCTGATTTCCGCGTTTTTGATTTTGTATTCAAGCTCTGCAATCTTGCCCTCGTTTGAACGCTGCTCTTCGCGCGCCGCGTCGTACTCGGCATTTTCCGACAAGTCGCCGTGACTGCGCGCTTCGGCAATACGCTCGATAATTTCAAAGCGTTTGACCTTTACGAGATAGTCAAGCTCCTTTTTCAGATCGTCAAGATTTTTTTGAGTCATTACAAACTTTTCTGCCATTATAAACCCCTTTTTTATACAATATTCCGATTGATTGCTCAATCGGAATGAATTTTTATTTTTCTCTATTATATATTTATAATACGATTTTGTCAAATGTTTTATACGCTCGTAAGCCGTTAAAGCTTTACTTTTGCCGCGGTTTCGGATATAATTTGAATATGTTTAGAATTTGGGCAAAAGTTATCAAGGACGAAAAGATTATAAACCAAACGGTGTACGAAAGTATCGACAAGTTCGTATACTCGAATTTTTTCGTTTACCTCGCGGATATATGCGAGGCATTGGATATAGCAACGCCGGTTTTATTAAAGACGCACATATTCAATTACGCCAAATTTGCGACAGTCCGCTTTATCCCGCGCGACTTTGCCGAACCAGTCGATTTCGACAAATTAGTTCTCGACAACATAACTTCAAAGTAATTGCGCATAATGCTTGTATGAAACATACTTGCTATTTATGTGTTGCAATGCTGATTAGCCTTGCCATATTCGGGGGGATATACGCTTTTTCGGGGTTTAACGCACTGTATTTTCTGTGCTTTAAAAACGATATGATTTACCGCAGTTTTCTTGCAGTAAACTTCGTCGCCGCCCTATTTACGGTATATTCACTAATAACATTCAAACCGTTTAAAGGATTAAAATAAGCAACCTTACGTTGCATCGATATATCTTTATTGCTTTTTCTTTAATCGAACAATTCACATATCAAACAAATAACCGTGCATTTCTGCACGGTTATTTTTAATTTTTATATATACAGTCAGCGGTTGGCTTGGCTCCACGTCAATTCGCAGTCGCTGCAGTGTACCGTAAATTCAAAAGTATTGTCATTCCAATGAACGCCTTTACTGATACTGCGCCAGTCGGATCCCGTTCCGGTATATATTATATTTTTTACAGCGCAATTAATGAATGAATATGCCTCGAACCGCGTGACGGTGTCGGGTATCGTAATGCTTTCAACCCCGCCGCACTGTAAAAATGCGTACTCTGCGATTGTTCCTACTCTATACTCGGTATCTTTATACGTGATTGTCTGCTGTATAATAATATCTCCGCTTATACTGCTCTGCTGTCTCGTAACGGTTGCATATCCGTCTTTTATCGAATATCTTATTCCGTCAACAATCGTATATATGCAGCCGTTATCGGCAACGTCGTTATTATTACAATCCCATACCACGGGACAATCGCCGTTCCACGAAGTGCTCCAATCGGCGGGTTTACTTGCATCCTCGCAATATATTAACAGCTTGGGACAGTTTTCGAACGCACTGCTCCACCCCATCTTCATGCCCGCGCGTAGGGTAATACTCAATAAATCGGTGCAACCGCTAAATACGCCGCTCGATAATTCGGTAACGCCGTCGGGGATATTTATAGTTGTTAAACTACTGCATCCGCCGAAAGCGCTGTCGGATATTCTTGTGACACCGTCCGGAATTACTAACGTTTTCAAGCTGCTGCACCCGTAGAAAGCATTGCCGTAAATACTTGTGATGCTGTCACAAATATGTACGTTGACCAGATAAGTACAATTTTTAAATGCATTAGTGTCTATATATTCCCCGCTCGTTATTTTAACGCTTTCCAAATACGTCTTGGTTATATAGGATATAGCCTTAGAGGGTAAAGTTGCACTTTTCACGGATGAGCAACCGCTGAATGCGTTTTTGCCGATAGTTGTCACGCTGTCGGGAATAATTATATTTTTAACACTTGAAAGAAAGCCGTTGAATGCGTTGGCAGCGATAGAAGTTACGGGTTTTCCGTTATACTCAGCCGGTATAATTATGTCGGCCGGATTCGATATACTTATACCGCTGACTTCGTAATATTCGCCTTTATCCGTGTATCTCAATTGTTCGGTCGGCGGTTGCGGCAGCGAACAGTTCTTGCACGCGCCGTATTCATAATTGTGTCCGACTGCAGCTGTCACTACTGAAGTTTTGTCGGTAATTTCACTTTCACCGTCTTCGTCCGCAAACCATTTTTCGCAACTGTCGCAAACGAAGTACTCTATGCTTCCGTCCTCGGTGCAAGTTGCTTTAACCTCTTCGATCTTGTTTAATTTGTGTCCCCTTGCAATTACCACGCTTGATTTATCGGTAATTTCGGTTGAACCGTCCATATCTTCGAACCATTTGTCACAACCGCTACAAGTATAGTAAGCCGTATTGCCGTCGGTCGTGCAAGTCGCGTC
>CAMWLA010000007.1 GCA_947174975.1 uncultured Clostridia bacterium
CATAAAAGCAAGGAACTATCTTCCTTGCTTTTTTTAAACCCGCCACAAAAGCGGGGCTTTTAATTATTTTGTAATTTTAAGCAAATCGGAAAATGAAGCTATGGGATAAGTCGTCTTTTCGTACTTGCTTGCTTCGCCTATGCCCGCGACCTTAAAGCCGCCGGCAACGCCCGCTTGAACTCCCGCAACGGCATCCTCCACCACGAGGCAGTCTTCGGGGTTTAACGAAAGATATTCGGCAGCCTTTAAAAATACTTCGGGGTCGGGCTTGCTCTTTGTTACGCAGTTGCCGTCCGCAACGGCGTCGAAAAACAAACCGAGACCCAGCCTCTCCAAAATAAACGGAGTGTTTTTACTTGACGAGCCTATGGCAAGTTTCAAGCCGTTTGCCCTCAGCTTATTCAGCGTTGAAAGTACTTCTCCGTCCAAATCTTTTTCCGACATTTTTTCAAGCATGTTTTTGTAAATGTCGTTCTTGGTTTCGGCAAGCGCGATTTTCTGTTCGTCGGTATACGTCTTGTCGCTCTTCCTTAAAACCACTTCGAGGCTTTCCATACGCGAAACGCCCCTTTGCAGTTTATTGTCTTCCCGTGAAAAGTCGGTAACCCCTATAAGGTCGGCCAGCGCTTTCCACGCAAGAAAGTGATACTCGTCCGTCGAACAGATTACTCCGTCCAAATCAAATATTACGCCTTTGAATTTCATTTTTTCTCCTTGTTACAGCCGAAGCCGTACACCGCAGTCATCCACGCGCCGCCGCTTGCGGCGGGGTGCGTTCCGCCGATGTAAATTTCGCCCGCCCACTGTTTGCCGCCGCCCTTCAAGTCGATTTCGGCACTGTCCATAAACGCTTTATACGCGCCGTCAGTTTTGCCAATTCTGCAAGCCGTCAAGGCATATGCGCAGTGCGACAGTGAAGAGCCGTGTTCGGTATAGGGCAAGTAAAATTCGTAATTTGCCTTTTGTACTTCCTTGGAAAATAAACCGGGATAGAGATTGAAAAGCATAATTACGTCGGCTTGCTTAATAACTCTCGTTGCGGTTGCAACTCCGCCCGAACCGCCCCAGTACTCGTTGGGGTGTTTAAGCCGTGAACGCACCTCTTCAACCTCTACGTCTTCAAGTTTGAAGTAACCGTCAAACTGCTCTATAACGCCGTTTTTATCGGGCTTGGGAAGATATAATTTTTCAACCCATTCCTTAAGCTTTTTCACTGCGCTTTCGGGGTAAGCTTTTTTAAACTTTTCGTAAAGCTCTACTCCGCGCTTGGTGATGTTATAAAAAATATAATTGGTATATGCGTTGTTGTTCACCCGCTCGTGATACTCGTCGGGGCCGATGACGTCCAACAGCTCGTATCTGTCCTTTACGTGATTATAGTAGCTGTAAGTACGCGCGAATTCCGCGCATTCCAACACGGTTTCAAGTCCGCCCGCAAGCATCAGTTCGTCGTCGCCCGTGTGCTCGTAATATTTCAGAATCGCATACGCGACGTCGGCAGATATATGTATCTGCTTATCTTTAAAATACGTTCGTACGGGTCTGTGGGTAAAGACGTCGGTCACGTTAAAGTCCGAACAAGCGTCGTAGCCGTCCTGACTTTCCCACGCGTAGAACGCGCCGCCGTATCCGTAGCTTTGCGCCTTTTTCTTCGCTTCGGGCAGAGTGTTGATTCTGTACTTAATAAGATTTTTCGCGCAGTCGGGAAGTGTGTTCAAAAAGAACGGCAGCATAAATATTTCGGTATCCCAGAACACCGCGCCCTTATACGTCTGACCAGAAAGTCCGCGCGCAGCGATAGAATACTCGCCCTTGGGCGCAAGAATAAGCAGATGATAAATACTGTAATCAAGCGCGAACTGCGCCCTTTTATCGTCCTTGAAATAAACTCTGCTTATCGACCAAAGCCGCTCCCATTCCTTTAAATGCGACTTCAGTTTATCGTCGTAGCTTTCGCCGTCCGCGTTTTCCTCTCCGAACAAAACGAAAGCAACTCTGTCAAGAACGAACTTTTCGCCCTTTTTGATATCGGCGTTGATATAGCCGAAGCCGCCGCTGAAATTTTCTATTCTCTGCGAATACTTGCATTCAACGCTTATGCGGTAACCCAGCTCCTGCGTGGTTCCGCTCGCCGTAATCGTATCGCCGCTTATCTTGGTTTTAACGTCCTTGAAGTGCGGGCCGTTCAGCTCCCAGATATCGGTATCGACGCCCGCCTTTATGTTAAGGCGAATATCCTTGTCCGCGGTGATAATCACCCTTGAGCAAAGATTGCTTTTGCTTGCCATATTGACAAATCTTTCGCACTTTAAAGTGACGGAAGTTCCGTTTACGTCAAACACCGTTTTGCGTTTGAAAAGTCCGCTGAAAATATCGAGCGCGACCTCGTGAAAAGCAACGTTTTTTTCGCGTGCGTCAAGAGCAATGCCGCCCGCATATGCCGCCATATAAAATGGGTTGAACGCATTTACCGTTTCGCGCCATTTGCCCTTAACGCCGTCGTATTTGCCGGCGATATTTAGGCCGACGCACTCGCTTGCGCCGAACTCGTCAAGTGTTCCGCGGTAGCCGAGATATCCGTTGCCCAAAAGATATTTATTTCCGTTTTCTACTGTCTTCGCGGCGTCAAAGCCGCTCTCTTTCAATTCGTTCATATTGCAAATTCAGTTACGCCCGAAAGGCTTGTTTCCTTGCCGCAGACAATCGCGTTTACGCTTCCGCCCGATACGGTTATAGTCGCTTTACCCTTTTGTACCTTAACCGTAATATTACAGTTTCTGTAATTGAGTTTAAACGAATACCCTTGCCATATGTCGGGGATAGAGGGATTTATAATAAGCTTTTCACCGTCGCTTCTTACCCCGCCGAAGCCGTAAACAATATTCAGCCACGCCGCCGCTATCGAGGTAGTGTGCAAGCCCTCGCATGTGTTACGGTTGTAATCGTCAAGATCCAAGCGCGAGGCAAAGCCGAAGAATTTAAGCGCTTCGCCGTGTTTTTTAAGCTCGCTTGCAAGTATCGAATGAACGGACGGCGAAAGCGAAGATTCGTGTATACAGCGCGGCTCGTAATATTCGTAATTTGCCTTTTTCTGTTCAAAGGTAAAGTCACCGCCGTACAAAAGCATGAACATCAGAACGTCGGGCTGCTTTATCATATCGTTGCGGTAAATTCTGTCATAGCTCCAATGATGATATAAGGGGAAATCGGTTATCGGAATATCCTTTACCTCAACGTGGGGCAGACGGAAGAAACCGTCGTGCTGCTCGAAAAGCTTAGTCTTTTTATCGTAAGGAATATACATCTTTTCTGCGCAGTCGGAAAATGCTTTCAGCTCCTCTTTTGTTGCGCCTAAATTTACCTTGTCGCCGTATTTTTCAAAGCACTGCACGGTGTACTCGAATGTCTTTTTCGCCATGTAGTTTGTGTAGCAGTTATGGTTGACCATCATCTGGAACTCGTCGGGACCCATTACGCAGAAGTAGCCGAATCTGCCGTCCGCGCCGTACTCTCCGCGCGAGCGCAAAAACCGCGAAATTTCCAAAAGCATTTCCATACCGTAGTCGGTAAGAAACTTTGTGTCCCCCGTAACGTTTACGTAGTGCATTATGCCGTAGGCAACGCCCGTCGAGGGCTGGAACTGCAAGCTTGCGTGCTGCCATAAATCGCACGCCTCGTTTCCGTTCAGCGTTGCAATCGGGTAACAAGCGCCCTCGCAGTCAAGCTCCTTCGCCCTCTCTTTTGCCTTATCCAAAGTGTTGTATCTGAACAGTAACAAATCCTTTGCGGCGGCTTGATTATTGAAAAGGAAATAGGGCAGACAGTACGTTTCCGTATCCCAGAACGCGTGACCGCTGTACGCTTCGCCCGTAAGTCCCTTTGCGCCGATATTGTCGGTAGGTTCGATACCGTGATAGGTTTGCTGAAGCTGGAAAATACAGAAGCGGATGCCTTGCTGGTTTTCCTCGTCTCCTACGATTTCTATATCGCTTGCTTCCCAGAATTTTTTATAATAATTTTCGTTGTCTTTCAGCGCGTCGCCGTAGGATATAGCCGAGGGTTTGCAGTTTTTCAACAGCTTTTCCCCGACTTTGCCCGTCTTGTCTACAAAGCTTGAAACGTGCTTTGTAAGCGTAAACTTTTCTTTGAGCTTTGCGGAAATTTTGGCCCCGACGGAATACCCGCTTTCTACCGTTTCCGTTTTGGCGGGGTGCGATAATTCAATATTTTGAAAGCACGCAAGGTATTGATTTGTAGACTGCGTTTTACCGAGAGCGGAGCAGTTCAAGCCCTCCGCGGACGATTTGACCTTCGTCCATCTGCCGTCCTTGCCCCAGTGCTTTACTGCGAAATCGAGCCCGGCGAAAATTTCGATATCCGCGGCATAGTCCACGTCGATTTCTATGCGCTGATAAAGGCTGCGGCAGTCCGTCATACTTAAAAAGCGGGAAAACACAAAATTGACTTTTCCCTTTTCCGTTATTACAGTAAACGAGCGCATGTACAGCCCCGATTTAAAGTCAAGCTTGCGCTTGAAATTTTGTATTTTACATACGCCGATATCGAGCTTGACTTTGTCTATATAAATTTCCGTTTTTATAGGGTTTACCGCGTTGACCATATAGTGCCCGCGCTTGATTATACCCCTATACGCCGTTTCGTTGGTTTTTTCTGCCCATTCGTAAACGCCGTTGAAATAGCAACCTTGCAAAGAGGGCGCTGAAGCGCCCTCTTCCATATATCCGCGTATTCCGCAGTATTCGTTGCCAAGCGAAAAAAGTGATTCGGAAACGGCGTTTCTCTCTTTGTGAAAGCCGTCCTCTACTATACTCCAACCGTCGGTTGTGATATATTTTTCTGCTTGTTTTGCCATTGCTTACTCCTTTACCGCGCCCGCAGCCGAGCTTCCCGTTATCTGTTTTTGGAAGAGCGCGAATATTACTATCTGCGGTAAAATAGAAATTGTAAGTATCATTAAAAGCTTGTCGGGGCCGAAGCCGTCGATCGAGCCCATAGTGGACTGAATGTTGTATATCTTGACCATAACGGTCATCATACTGTCGTCGTTTAAAACGAGATAGGGCAAAAGGAAATCCGACCACGCCGCCGTCATCGTAAAGATTGCGACTACGCCTATTATCGGGCGCGACATGGGAATAACCACCTTAAAGAACGCCCTAAACTTTCCGCATTTGTCCATTTCCGCCGCCTCGAACAAGGCTTTGGGAAGCGACTCGAAATAGTTTTTGAACATTATAAGATAATACGCGTTTGCGCCGAACATAAACCACAACGGTATATACGTGTTGATAAGTCCGAAATCTATTATCTGCTGATACAGCGGTACGATAGACATAAGCGCTGGTATCATATAGCTTGCCATAACCAGACCGAAAAAGATTTTATAACCCTTCGGTTTTACTATCGCAAATACGTATGCAAGCAAGCCGTTGAACACTACCGAGCAAAGCACCGCGCCGACAACTACTATTATCGTATTTAAGAAATACTGCCAGAAGTTGAGCATATTCCACACTTCCGCAAGCTTTTTCAAGCTGAACGCTTCGGGGAAAAGATGATAGGGTGTTGAAGTCAGCTCGGACGCGTCTTTAAAAGACGAAATGAACAGCCACAGCACGGGAATAAGCGCGGTTAATACGGCAACCAGAAGGATAAACAGTATTACCCAATAAACGATACGGAAGCCTACTTTTTTATAGTCCGCGGCGGTCAATATGCCGCTTGATTTACTTTGCAGACGTTTGAGCATACTTCCTCCACTTTCTTGCAACCTTATCTTTTTTGGGTTTGGAAAGGCGCAGATAAACTATAGTCAGTGCAATTATTATTACTGCGAGTATTACGCCGGTTGCCGCGCTTGCGCCCGCATCGAACGATTTGAACGCATACTGATAGCTTAAAAGTAGCAGCGATACGCTTGCGCCGTCGGGGCCGCCAGAGGTCATAACCAGCGGTTCGTAGAACACTTGAAATACAGAAATTATTTGCAGAATGAAAAGCATTCTTATGGTAGGTTTAATGTGCGGAAGGGTTACGTGCCATATTCTCGACATTGCGCCCGCGCCGTCCATTCTTGCCGCCTCGTATTGCGAATTGTCGATATTCTGCAATGCGGAAAGATACACAAGCACCGTTCCGCCCGCGCCGCGCCAAGTCATTGTTACAACTATCAGCGGTATAGTCAACTTAGGGTTGGATAAAAACTGCGAGGCGGGAATTCCCAAAGCGGATAAAAGCTGGTTTAACACCGCGCCGGGGTTGGGGTCTAAGAGATACGACCACATTATGACGACCGCAATACCCGAAACGATTGACGGGAAATATATTCCAAGCCTTATAAACGATTTGAGATGCACGACTTCGCTTAACAGCAAGCCTAAAAATATCGGCACCAGAAAGCCTATTATAATCGACCAGAAAATATATTTAAAGGTATTGAGCAGCGCTTTTGTAAATAAGGGGTCGTGAAATACCCTCGTATAGTTTTCGAAGTTGTTAAAGCCTACCGACTCGAAGCCCTTTGTTTCGCTGAACGACAGCACGACGTTCTGTGCAAGCGGCGCCCATACGAAGAACAAAAACAGCAACAGCCCCGGCAGCATTAAAAGCCAACCGCTCCAATTGCGCTTGAACAGCCTTTTCGCTTTATATGAAACCGACGAACGGTCGCAAAGAAGCTTGTTTGTGTTTTTCATAAAAACCTCTTATTTTATCTTGTTGAGGAAATTGTTTTGGAACTGGCTGTTTGCCGTATCTAATAGCGATTTACAATTTGCCGTGCCCGGATGCGCCAAAACGTTTTGTATAGCTTTATCCAAAAGGTCGTACATATCCTGGCAATAATACGGCTCTTCCGCGCGTTTCATTTTCTCCAAGCTCTTGAAGAAATCATCGTAATAATAGCGGTTAACGTTGACGTAACGGGTGTCAAGTTCGTTTGCCTTCTCTAAAAATTCGGCATTAGTCCAAGGTCTTATAGTCTGAATTATGGGCATGCCCTTAGCTTTCGCAGTCTGATGACCGAGCTCGATTGCGCTTATGGAAATATCGTCGGTTTCGGGCGAGCGTCCCATATATTTCAAGAATAACAGCGCGCCCTTAATCTGCTCCTTGGTTGCGTTGCTTGCAAACACGTAAGGCGTTCCGCCGTAGAGAGAATAGCGGCTTTGACCGTCGCCCGTAGGCATAGGAACGAACGCGATATCGTCCCTATTGAAGCCGAACGTGGTTACGGGGAGCATTAAAGCGTCGCTTCCGCAGAAAGCCATTGCAACGTTGTTTGAACCTATCTTTGCGTACCAGTCCGCGTACGTCAGCGAAGCGTCGGGATAAATAAGTCCGTCGGTTGCCATATTCTGAATCCATTCAAGCGCCCTAACCGCAGCGGGATCGTTTAAGTTCGCGGTGTATTTACCGTTCTGCCCCTTGACTTGCAAAGCTTCGCAGCCGAAGTTCCAAGCCATATTCGAGAACTGCCACCCGCCGTTATTGTTTGCGGAAAGCACTACAAGTCCGTAGGTATCATCGTAAGTTTCAACTATCTCTTCAGAGAATCTGCGGATTTCGTCGAAGGTCGTGGGATACAAGGGCTTGCCGGTTTCGTCGTGCAGTTTATAGTTACCGTCGGCGTCCTTTTCGATTAAACCCACGTCGTAAAGCATATTGAGGTTTAAGAACAAGCCCATGCCGTAACCGTCGCGGGGAACGCCGTAGCATCTACCGTTTGCCGATACCGCGTCGCGCATATCCGCGTCCATTTTGTCAAGCCAGCCCAGCTCGTTAAGCTCGTCTGTAATATCTGCTACCCAGCCGTTTTCTATCAGCTTCTGCGGCTCGGTAAAGTACGTCTGGAACACCGTGGGAAGCTGTTTTGCCGTAGCTTTTGCCACGATAGTTTCGGCGCTGTATTCGTATCTGTCGGCAACTATGTCGTACTGCGGATACGCGGCTTCGAACGCTTGCTCCCACTTTTCGTACATTTCGTTGTCCTTTTTCAGCGAGGAGTCCGGCCACATACCTATCCTCACTTTTATCCTTCCGTCACCGCCGCAACCCGCAAAAGAAAACAGCGAAGCTGCTCCCACCACTGCGGCAACCGCGGCGCATAACCACTTTTTCATTACATTTTCCTCCTGATTATTCACTTATATACATTATAAAATAAAGGCGGCTTTATATAAATAGGGTAAAACAGCAAAAACGTAGATAAAACTGCCTAACTGTTGCAAACTAACAAGATTTGTGATATACTAAAACTATGTTCAAAAACTTATACCGCAGCATATATCTGCCGATAGTATTAATTGCGGTTGCCCTTATACTTATTATCGATATTCTGTCGATTACTATACTAACCGAGACTTTAAAAGACGCGTATAACGGTATGGACGAAAAGCGTGTTGCGCGCGCACTCGATTCGTGCAAGCTGTATATAAGCTCGGTGGCGTCTTCCGCCTATAACCTCTCTCTCGACGACGATCTTATACGAGAGCTTGCCGCTTCCGCCCCTACGGGTAATCCGATAGTTTCAAAGCTTGACAACACTTGCAACTATTCGCTGAAAATAAACGCCGTGTGCGCGTATTCGGTAAACGGCGCCGTTTATACCTCTTCGCAGATTGCAAACGTTCCGACCATCGAAGAGCTTAAGAAAGTTGACGAAATTAAAGAATTTATCAACGGAGACGAAGCCGCGGCAATATCTTTAAGATGCGAATGTATTGCGGATATTTACAACAACGCTTCATACCCGGACGAAATGGGCGTAATCACTTGTTGCAGAAAAGTATACGACGGCGACAAGGTAATCGGCTGGATATTCGCGGATATTCTGCCGTCAAACCTATACAGCATTATCTTTTCAAACGGCAAGTTTGAAAACGCAGTCGCCTTTATTTCGTCCGACAAAGTGCGCTTCGAATACGCAAACAACTCACGGCACGAAAACCTTTTAAACGGAAAACACAAGGGCTATTTCAAATACGGCGCTTCCGACGAGGGATTTTCAATTACCGTGTTCAACAGCACTAAGGACTACGACTCGAAGCTTATCGTTCTTATCGTTATTCTGTTGGCGGTTTCGGCTGGGCTGGCAGTCGCAGTGCATTTCGCCGCGCGGCTGACCGCGGCAAGCGTAACGAACAGACTTGACAGACTGATACAAAAAATGAATTCCCAGAAAATCGCATAAATAAAAGAGCGCTTATGCGCTCTTTTAATTTTTTATTTATTTAAGCCTTGCTTTTACTTTCGTACCCTTGCCCTTCTCGGAAGTGACTTCAAGTCCGTAGCCCTCGCCGTATTGCAAGCGTATTCTTTCGTTAACGTTCTTCAAGCCGTAGCCGCCCTCCCGCGTGGCGGGGCGGTTTAAAATATCTTCGGGAACTTCGAAGCCGTCGCCGTCGTCCTCGACCTCGAAGATAATATCCTCACCCTCGCCGTAAGCCCTTATATACATATTGCCGTTGCGGGTTACGAAAGCGTATTTAAGGCAGTTTTCCACTATGGGCTGCAAAATAAGCTTTAAGGTCTGTCTGTCCTTAACCTCCTCCGCAATTTCGGTATGCACCGTCACACGTCCGGGGTAGCGGATAGCGTCGATTTCGAGATAGCTTTGCACCATTTCGACTTCTTCCGAAACCTTGACGAACTTGTCGCCGCCGTGCAGAAACAGACGGAAGAATTTTGCAAGGTTCATGACCAGCCTATCTATTTCGGGCTGTTTTTTTATGCGTGCCATCCAAGAAATGGCGTCGAGAGTGTTATACAAGAAATGGGGGTTTATCTGCATTTGCAGACTTTCGAGTTCAAGCTTGCGTTGAAGCTGCATATCTTCCTTGTTCCGCTCGACGAGGTCGAAAATTCTGTCCATCATATCGTCGTAGTTTTTTTCAAGCTGAACAAGCTCGTCCCCCTCGCGCAGCACCGAAATATGGTTTTTCGTCGGTTCCGCGGTAGCGTTGATACTGTCGCTTAAAAGCGTAATGGGCTTTGAAATTTTTCTCGCCCTTATAATCGCAAGCACGACCGAGACAACCAGCATTGCAAACGATACGCACAGCACTATAATAAGCGTCGTATCCATTCTGCCGAAATAGTACTTGTAGTCGAGCACGCTGACTATACAGCTGTGAAATGCGTACCTCGAATTTAAAAGCTCGGGCTTGCTCGTCACGATAATTCTTTTACTGCCGTCAAGCGTTTCCGTCTTATATTCGGGTGCGGCTTCGGGGTTGTACACGTCGCTGTAAACGACCACTTTGCCCACGAGGTTTGTATCTATATGCGAAATTATATATCCGTCTGAACGCATTATAAACGAGTAGCCCTCGCTGCCGCTGACGGGATTGCACATTTCGCTTATCTTGTTTTCGGACATATAAAACAGCACGAAGCCCTCGAAACCGGATACGCTTCCGCTTGAATAAATACCCATAACCAAGCTTTTGTCGACGTTTCCGATATATGCAAGGTTGTTTTTGTTTTCAAGCAAATCGATATACTCTTCGGGGGGATTTATAAAGCTTTTATCCAGCCCGAAACGCGTTTCGCCCGTAATTATTACGATATCGTTGAAGTATTCTTCGTCGAACCCGACGCGTGCGATAAGCGCGTCGAAGTCCGCTTCCCTTGCGCTCTTGTCGCGCTCGCCGTCGGCTATTCCCGTCAAAAGGTCGACGTTTGCACTGCCCATAATTCTTCCGTAGAGGTAAGCGCTTTCGTTTAAAACTTCCATAACCGCAAGATCAAGCTCCTCTTGCATCGAAAAGGAATTTCTGCGTATATAGTTATTCATTGACACGCGGAAGCCGATATAAAACACCGCTATCAGCACGGAAAAAACCGCGGTCAGAATACTTACAAACGATAATATGAATTTTGTGGAAATGCGTTTTAATTTCATTGTCTTTTCTTGTCAAGCCATTCGCTGGGCGTACAGCCGAGGTAGTCTCTGAAAACTTGCCCGAAGTATTTCACGTCGTTATATCCGACGGCGTAGGCAACCTCGCCTATGCGCATATCGCCTTTAAGCAGCATCTCTTGCGCTTTCAGTATTCTGAAATCGGTAAGGCACTCGTTAAAGGTTTTGCCGACTTGTGCTTTGAATTCGTGCATTAAGTGGCTTTCGGAAGTGTAAAGCATATCCGCAACCGACTTTACCGAAAGCTTTTTATTGTAATCGCGCTCGATTATCTGCAGAGCGTCGCGCACTACCTTTTTGAGGTGTCCGTTCTTGTTCTCCGTGACAACCGCGTTGATAACCGTGAAAAGCGTGTTTTTGCCGAGTTCCTTTGCCTTTGAGTACGCGGCGGGAATATCGCCGTCGAATGAAGCCGCCGCAACCGAAAAGCGCGCGTCTGTTTCCTTCAAGCTTGAATCCAACAGCTTGGTAATCTCTTCCCTAACGAAGCCAAGCTCCGCCGAAGTTAAAATCACCGCTCTGTCGGAGAACACCTCGGAAGCGTTGCAATGCGCCGAAAGCACTTCCTCCGCCTTGTTTATAAAAGTTTTAACGTACGGGTTATCCGTATATATGTAAATAAGAGTACCCGCCTTAGGCAAGCACACGCCGAGAAGCGCAAGCTGTTCGGCAGCCGAATTGCTTTTGGCTTCGTCTTTTAAAAGAATTTCAAACTGCTGCTGTCTGACTATGGGTAAGCTGCTGATAAACTGACCTATCATACGGTTGTTTGCGCGCTTTTCGTGAAGCTTTTGCATTACCTCGCTCACCCTTTTCAAAAGCTCGTCGCTTTCAATGGGTTTAAGCAAGAATCCCGCAACGCCGCTGTCCAGCGCACGGCGCGCGTTTTCAAAATCTTTATATCCGCTGTACGCGATAATCGCAAGGTCGGCTTTTTCGTCGAATAGCGTCTTTGCCATTTGCAGTCCGTCCATGACGGGCATACGCACGTCGGCGATTATAAGGTCGGGTTTAAGCTCCCTCGCCTTTTCAAGTCCTATTGCGCCGTTTTCCGCCGTACCCGCTACTTCAAGCCCGATAGACTGCCAGTCTATCGCAACGCGCAAACCTTCCCTCACAAGGTAATCGTCGTCTACAATCAGTAACTTATCCATAATTTCATCCTTATTATAGCATAAATGCCCTATTTAATCAAGAGAAAATTTATAAGGCAAAACAGACCGCCGCAAAATAAGCGGACGGTCTGAATTTACCGTAAATTTTTAGTTATTCTTCTTTTTCTTCATTACGAAGTAAACAGCTACGCCCGCAACTACTACAGCCGCAACACAGCCTACAGCTATGCCCGCTATCGCGCCGGTGCTTAATCCGCCCTTCGCGCTTACCGTAATCTGAATGGTATCGCTCTCTTCGTTGCCGTTTGCGTCGCGTACGGTAACCGTAACGGTGTAAACGCCCTCTTCCGCAGTGAACTTGTTGTCCTTAACCGCAACGGCTTCGCCGTCCTTGGTTACGGTAACGGTTACTTTCAAGTCGTCCTTTGCAGTTACGTTGTCGGAAGCCGTGTAAGCGATAGTGATTTCGTCACCCGCCTTTGCGGTGGTTGCCGTGGTGATGGAAACTTTGGGAGCAACGTTATCCTTTGTGAGAACGAGCTTTGACATCTCTTCCGCATACTTAGGTGCGAATACCGAACCTACGTAATCGATATAAGGCGTAACGGTGATGTTTTCAATGGTTATAGCGCCGTTTGAATCGCCCATATGGATATGGAAATCGCTGAGCGTTGCACCGCTCTTCTCAAGGTCGATTACAACCGTCTTTTTAACGCCCGCTTCGAACTCTACTTCGGAAAGCATCTTGCCGTCTGCGGTGTAAAGAATGCCTTGCTCGTTTTCGCTTGCCCACAGAGTTTTACCCGAAGTAAACTCTAATCTGAGGTTAGCCAAATCTGCGCTGTCCGCTACGGTTATATCCATAGAGAACTGACCGGTTAAGCCGGTAAGGCTGCCTACGTAACCCGCGTAGAAGTAACCGGCAACGGGTGCGATAGTTACGACCTTATTAGTCGTGCCGTCGTCTTCCTTAACTACGTGTGCCTTTTCGGTATCAAGGTCTTTGACGAGATTTGCGGGGGTTGAGGTGTGAAGCTTTACGTTAGTAACCGTGAAGCCGCCGATATTGTCAACGTGGCAGTGTAAGTTCATAAACTTAGCATCGATACCGCTCTTCGCCAAATCAACTACTACGTGAGTTGCTTTGTCCTTTTCATAGGTAAGCTCGTTAAGCTTCTTGCCGTCGGTAGTTATCATAGAACCGTCGGCGTTTTCACCGCCCCAAAGCGTTTTGATTGCAGGCAACCCATCTTTCTCCTGGAACTCTACTCTCCAGTTCGATATATCGAAATTATCTTCCTTGGGAGTAATATCGAATTCAAGCGTGGTGCCGTAGCCCTCGTTGAGAACGTACATATATCTATAAACGTATGACGTCGTTGCGTCCACGTCTATTTTCGCGTCGGGATAAGCCAAATCTTTTTCCACGTTGGGAACTTTTACGTCGATTTTATTGCAGAAGAATATATTGTCGATAGACAGCTTGCCGCTACCGCCGTAATAGATATCCATTATGCTGTAGCCGCCGTCGAAAATTCTGAAACCGCTTTCTTCTAAGTCGACTACTACGTAGTACCAGCCGTCCGAAGTCTTATAGGGGTTGCTGTCGTCGAGAAGCGCTACGGGCAAATCAATGCCGGCCTTCATCTGATTAGTCCATACTACGTCGCCGAGCACGTCCTCGGAATTGCCGAGCGCGAAACGGAACGCGTCGAGATTTGCGCCGTCTTCACCCTTGACTTTCATAACGATATAATTGCCCTTAACGGGAGATTTAGCTTTGAATTTGAAGTTGATAAATCCGTCGCCGAGGTCGGTTGCGTCGAATACGAGGCTGCCGTCTTTAACTTCAACCTTGTCGCCGTTGTTGTACGAAATTCTGTATTCGAGATCAGCTTCCGCAAGCTCGGGTGCGGTGCTCATATCTTCCCAAACGTTTGTAAAGTTTTTCTGCGCTACCGCAAAGTCTTCAAGTACGTCAACCGTGCTTGCGTCGATTACGGGAACGGCAATAGCGGGTTCGGGTACCACTACGTTGGTAAGATAAATGCGCTTTATCGTAACACCGTTTTCGTCTTCGCCGTCATAGGTGAATTTGAAGCCCTTTTCGTTGCCGTTAAGCTTAACCGAATATCCGTCGTAAGCTGCGGCGTCGCCCCAGGCAGTTCCGTTTTCGGTGGTCGCTACTTTAAGGTGTGCGATATCGCCGTCGGCTTCGATTACCGCATAGGCATACTTGCCGACTGCGCTGTCTTTAACTACCGTGAAGCTTCCGCTTGTCATATTGACTGCGCGCTTTACGATATAGCCCTCGGAAGAGCCAGCCCACCAAGTTCCGGAATCAGCGTTTTTAGCAGTATCCTGTACGGTCGTGCCGCCGATAAAGTCGTTCATAAGATTGCTGCCGGTAGTAGAATACTTGACGGAAGCTATATCAAGCGTACCCGTGTCGCTTTCGCTTGCGGCATAGATGTGAATTGCAAGAAGCGGCGTATCGGTAACCGCGTCCGTGCTTGTGGGATAAACGTCGGTCTTTTCATAGCTTGTTGCAAAGCTGATTTCAAAGGTACGCCATTCATCGGTAATATCGGGCAAGCTTTCGCCGCCGCTGTCCGTAAGATCGCTTAAGGGTTTTGCAAACACTGCCGCGTCGCTGTCCACGCCCCTTATACCGAACATAATTTCGGAAAGGTCGACGTCGTTTTTAGGTGCGCGCATCTCAAGCGTAATGGTTCCGCCGTCCTTGACGTTTGCTATCGAACCCGAACCTTGCTTATAAATAGCGTCGGCGGGCGTTGTAGATTTACCGGTGTATTCAACGTGCAGATAGGGTTTTTCGCCCGTTTTCACGCCGGTGCCTTCCGTCTTTACCGTGTTCGAAATATCAGCTCTGTCGAAGTCCTCGAACACAGCGTCGTATTTGCCGCTGAATTCGTGGTCTTTGGTTGCCGTATCCGCAAAAGCCGTCAAAGCGACAGCCGAAGACGCACTCATAACGAGTGTCGCGGACAAAGCTGCTAAAAGAAGTTTCTTGTTTTTTTTCATGTGAGTTTCCCCTTTAATTTATTTTCTATTTATACGCCGTAAACGTAAAGCTCGGAGAGCTGTGCGCCGTAGCGTGAAGAACTGTTTGATGACCATAAAAGCTTAATATATCTTGCCGAAACGGGAGTATTAAGCTTTATGCTGTTTACGTTGCCCGTAACGGGGTCGAAGGTATACTCGGTTGCGGCAACCGCCGTCGTCCAGTTTGTGCCGTCCAAGCTTACGAGTATCTCTATCCTCTGCACCCTCTCTTCCCAAGTGAGAAGTGGAGGCAAATGCATAATTATATCGGAAACGTCGTACCGTGCACCCAAGTCTACCGTGAAGAACGCGCCGTCGCAATCCGAGGGCGAGGTTTCCCAGTAGGTGTTGTCGTTGCCGTCAACGAGGTTGTTGGGACCGTACACGTCGAAATATGCGGTTGAGTCGATCACGGCTTTGGTCGTCGAAAGCGAGCAAGGGAATATCTTTATCTCGCTTATTTCAAGCACGTTCTGCCCCGTCATTCCGTCAACGCGGAAAAACCTTAACTGCAGCGCGCTGCTCTCGAGGGTTGCCGAAAGTCTTATATCGAAGTAGTTGCCCGTTGCGGGGCTTGCCGTATAGGTTATGGAATTTAGACTGCGCGCAAAGTTTCCGTCCGTGTCCTTTCTGTTGAATACGCTTACATTAAAATCGTATACGTACGCGCTGTCCTCGGGGAGGAAAACTCTTATAACGCTTACGCTGCCCGCGGGAAGCTTTTCGCCGAAGTCAAGCGTCACCGCAATAAATTCGTCGGTTTCGTTCGTCCAGCTCTTTGCCTTGAAAGACGTTTCTCTGTCGCCGTCAAGCGCGTTTGCCACGGGATTGCTTGCGCTGTCGAACGCTCCGCTTCCGTCGTCCGCTTCCGCCTTTGCGGTAGTGCCCTTTCCGTGCGTTACCGACGTTACAACCGCAGACATATCGCGCGCGTTGCCCATAAACGTTTCCTGCACGTCTAAAATTGCGAAATCGGGAACTTCCAAGCCCTTTTGGTCGGTCGTCTGCTTAACCGTCTTGGTAACGGTATCGTTTGCGGCAAGGTCAAGCTTGTAAGGAAGCTTTACGCCCGCGCCGAACACGTCGTAGGCTGCCGCATTTACGGAAATACCGTCTACGTACGTATTATTTGCAAGTTTTAATTTTTCTGCCGTATCTATCTTTTTTCCTTCGATTTCAACGCCGCGTATAAGCACGTTGCTTACGTTTTTCTGTGCGCTTTCGCCGTTGATTCTTGAAACGATACTGTCAGCCATATCAAGGACTTTGATATTTTCAAACCTTACGCCGTTCACCGTTCCGCGCTCGTCCGACTTCGACCAGTTGATATTGTAAGCAATGGTAATATCGATTAAATAATCTTCCAAGCCGTCGTTCTGATTGTCGCCAAGCATTTTGCCGTCTTCCACGGTAATGCTTTCGTAAACCACGTTGGAAATATCCGCGTCGTCGCAGTTATGAATAGACATAACTGCTTTATGGTAGTTGTGCAAAACGGTTATATTTTTGAAAGTGATATCTTTCATAACCTTGCCGTTGGTTTCGAACCCGACTTCCATACTCTGCGCAAGATCGGTCCACACGACTACGTTGTCGAAAACTATATTTTCGGTGTTGCCTCTG
Source organism: uncultured Clostridia bacterium (assembly GCA_947174975.1). Classification (GTDB taxonomy): domain Bacteria; phylum Bacillota; class Clostridia; order Christensenellales; family Borkfalkiaceae; genus Coproplasma. The sequence goes on from CAMWLA010000007.1 coordinate 16,747, forward strand.
TCGGTATTCTTAACGACGAGAGAATCGTCGAACGTTCTAACGAATCCGCCGTTAACCGTTACGTCCTTGCAAGACTGCACGGATATACCGTCGCCGTTGCCCCTTGCCGTTATAATTTTGAGGTTGTTTATCTTCACGTTTTCGCTGTGGTAAAGGGTAACCGCCCAGCCCGCGGGGTCTAAAAGCGTAATGCCTTCTATAGTTACGTTCTTGCAGAAGCGCAGCTCTATAGGCAGAGTGTATTCCGCGTCCGCCCTTCTGTCGTAGATTTCACCGCTCATTATGCCTCTGCCGCGAATGGTTATGTTTTCAAGATTTTCCGCACGCACTTGACCGTAAACGTAAGCGCCGCCCGCGAGGTAAAGAGTTTGGTTGCTCTTCATAGGAATTGCGCTTGCCGCGTACACGCCGGGGCCGATATAAATGGTATCCTCGGGAACGTTGTCCGCGGTAACGGGATTTTCCTCGATGGGGTTTGCAAAGATATGCAAAGCGTTATCCGCCGCGTCGGTAACCTTGCCGTCGTTATATTCGAGCGTGTAGTTTGCCGAATACTCCAAATCGAATTCAACGGTGTTGCCCGAAACCTTAGGCTCAACGCCGTAGGATAAAGGACGAACTACCACGTCGGTCAAGGACGTCGCGCCGTTAATTTCAACGCGCATATGAACTTTGCCCTCGAAGTCGAAATTTACGACTTGACCCTTATCCTTCGAATAAGAGAAGCTGAAAATTCTGTTATGGTTGACCCTCGTATCGTAAACGAACAGCTCCTCGTCCTCGACGTACGCTTTAAGCTTGGACGAGCTTTCCAAAAGCGCCGGTCCCTCGTAAACGGTTAATTTACTTTGCGTAACAGTCCTTTCAGGCTGTTCGATTTTAGGCGCTTCGCCGGACGGTACGTCGGGTTTATCCGTATTACCGCACGCGGTAAAAGCCGTAGACGCGCATATTATTAACGCAGTAAAAATACAAGTTAACGCCTTTTTGATTTTCATAATTCCTCCTTAAATTATCTCAACCGTGCAACCTTTGAACGGTGCAAGGTAGTCTTCGGTCTGGGTAAATAAAAACTTTGCGCCCGTGACTTCCCCCTCTTGCAAGAAAACAAAACCGCGCGCATATTTATCCGATACCGTAATTTTGCAATCTTCTTGCGAAAGAGACTGACCCGCAAGGGCAATATTTTTTATGGTTACGTCGTCTACGAAGCGGTCGCCCTCGAAGCCCGGCCTATCGTCGTGACAGCCCGCCACCGTTGCCGTGAACTTGCGTGCCGAAATCACGTTAATATTTTCCACCGTCACGCCCTTTACGTTTCCGAGCGCGGTAGGCGACGTGTGCTGATCCGACCACGTACTGCTGTACAGAACGCGGAAATCGATAATCCCCTTGCCGTCGGAAGCGTTTCTGCCGTCCTCCACGGTAATATCCTTAAAGGTTACGTCCCTTATTTCCGCATTGTTCGCGTTATGAATACTCATAACCGCAAGGTGCATTGCGTGCAGCACCGTTATATTTTCAAATGTTATATTGCCGAACTTCACGCCAACCGTTTCATAACCCAGCTCCATACTCTGTGCCAGATCCGTCCAGAGAGTGCAGTTTTTAAAGGTTATATTTTCGGTTGCGCCGTGAACGCTTCTGTTATCCCAACGCGGGTAATTTTTGACGACGAGAGAGTCGTCCCACGTCCGCACGAAACAGCCGTCGACTTCGATATTCTTGCAAGACTGCAAAGAAATTCCGTCGCCGTTTGAGCGCGAAGTTATTATCTTAATATCGTTGATTTGCGAGCTTTCCGTAAAATAGAAATTTACGCACCAGCCCGCGGGGTCCAACACCGTGAAATCTTCAAGCAATATATTTTTGCAGTAATTGAATTCAAGCGGAACAGTTACGCTTCCCTTTTGCGCGTCGCGCTCGAAGGTGCTGCCGTCTATAATTCCTCTGCCCGCTATGGCAATATTATCTGCATTTTGCGCGTAAAATCTTCCGCGGACGACCGCGCCGTCGGCAAGATATACGAGAGTATTGCTTTTAAGCGTTATCTGATTGTTTGAATTTATTCTGTTATCGTTTCCCGCCGTGTGCAGTCCCGCGGAAAAAATTTCAACGCTACTATAACCCGAATACTTTTCCGCACCCGCGTTATCTATGCCGCTTACAAAAAAGTGAATTGCGTCGTGTGCGTTTCCGTTGATTTCAAGCACGTACTCGCCCGCACTTTTGAAAGTGAACGTAAGCGTGTTTTCTTGAATATTTGCAATCGGCGTAATCTTTGCCGACAGCGGACGCATTACTGAGGAATAATTTATTTGTGTTTTAGGCTTTACAACGACGTTTGCCGTACCGTCGAGAGAGAAAAGGCAAACTCCGTTTTCCGCTCTCTGATAATTGTTTGCAGTCCAGCTTTGCGATGTGTTTACTTTCACCGAATAGGCGGGCAACTGCTTGCCTTCTACGAAGATCTCCGCGCCGTCGTATCTTGCCGAGCCGTCGGGAATTTCGTACGCCCTTACCGTAC
>CAMWLA010000008.1 GCA_947174975.1 uncultured Clostridia bacterium
CTCGTATATAATGTCAATTATTTTTACGATATATATTAAAAATAGTATAAAAAAACGCTTGGCAAAAATTTTGCCAAGCGCATTATATTTTCTATTTCATACTCTCTAACAGTTTTTCCGCATACTCTAACTGTTTTCTATCATACATTTCTTTCGTCAATTCAACCAAAGCTTCCTGCATTTCAACGTCCATTAACCCGCCGTAATAACGGGTAGCGTCACCATCGTTACATATAATGAACAAGTTCACGCTTATTTCGTACGTATACATGGTGCTAAGATATATATCGACTGCTCTTCCGTCGGTAAACTTTATGGACAATGAATAATAGGGATATTTTATGGAAGTATTGAAATAAGTTTCCAACGAAATTGAAAATGGTGGTTCCTTGTTCATATCGTACGGCGTAACCTTTACTTCACTGAAAATATTATTTAAGGAAATCATGTCTGAACCGTCTATATTAAATTTTATTCTCTTTTCGGGGTCGCCGTAACGATGAAATTTTACACGCAAATCAGTTTTACCGCTCATCACTGCACCCCGCAATAAGTCGGTAAAATTTATCCATTCCGTCGCATACGCATTTATATTACGTTGAATTCTATATATTGTATTTACGGCATCGAAAACGGCTTGTTCCGTTTCCTCGGAAATCAAAGCTGAAAAACATTTACTAAAATCTTCGGTAGCAGTATGTTTATAATATTGAACGAATAAATTTACCCCTGAAATGTCTTTATTGCGGTCGTTTATACTTATTATGGCAGTGCTTCCGTCACTGAGACAGACGTGAAAAGTGTTCACCATAATGGAAAAATAAAACTGTTGCTTTTCCAAATCAGATTTGCTTTCTTTGTCAAACGGTTCGAGCTTTACTTCGCCGAACATAGCTTTAACGGTATTTATTTCCTGCTCGTTTTCAAGCCAGAAGAATGAATCGGCACCGACTCCGGATATTTGGTTCGGATCCGGATCGTAAAACGGAATATGCTCGGGATAAAAATGAATTCCAACGCTTTCTGCATCACTTGGCAAGAAATCGGAAACGAAGTATTGCTTTTCTTCGGGAGCGGAGGCTGACGCGGTTGTTTTAATTCCGTCGGCATTGAAATACACGGTTTCGCTGAAATTTTCGCTCCAAGCCTTGTTGTCTACACGGTAACGTGCCTTTGCTTTCCAATAGCTTGACTTGCCTTCCGTTGAAGCCGTTGCGGTTATTGTTTCGCCTTGATCCAAGTCGTAAATGTAATTGCTTGCCGCCAAAGTCATTTCCGCAACGTTTTCCTTAAAACTGTCCGACCTGTACAGTTCGATATTGACAGTCACGGTTGAGGGGAAAAGCGTAAACTTGTTTTTCACCGAAGCCGATACAAAGCCCTTTTCGCCGTTAAGCGAAAATTGCAAATCTGTATATAAACCGTACGGCGTAACTTCTTCATTGACGTCTGCGGTTGCGCTTTTTCTGCCCGCTTGCTTGTTGCCGCAAGCAGAAAACGGAACGCAAAACAATGCCGTAAGTAAAAACAATAAAACCGTAAAAAATACTTTTTTTATCTTTGCCATAAATACCTCTTTTAAATAAAATTAAGGAGTGCAATTAACCTTTGCACTCCTATTATACTACATTGGAAATCCGTTTGTCTGCCACATCCTTGTATCAGTTTATTAAAAGCGTGTATCAATTTAATGAATTACTTGCTTTTTCGCAATTTTAAAAATCTGACGACCGTTAAAACGATAAAAGTTATCAGTAGAGCAACGGCAACCGTTCCCAAGACAAAGAAAACTATACCTTCGTAATTTACGATATGTATATCTTCACCCCATTCGCCGCCCGCGCTCGGTGAAATAGTTATATACGCGCCTATGCCGCATAGCGCAATCAAAAAAGCAAGAAAAACCATTCCCGTCACAACGGAGGCAATTTTCAAGACTTTGAATTTAGGCTCTCCCTTTACTGTCGGCACAAAATCTTGCTTATCTTCCGCCGTCGCACTTTCTTCAACGCTGTCAAAAAAGTATGTACTTGCAACGCCGAAAAATTCGCATAAAGATTTTATGTTTTCCGTCGTCGGCTGCGCCGCATTCGTTTCCCACCTTGAAACCGTAAACCGTGCAACACCTAACGCTCCCGCAAGCTTTTCTTGCGAAACCTTCTTTTCTTTTCTTAAATTGAAAATTTTCTCGCCGATACTTTCCATAAACGTTCTCCTATATCTCATATTAATTATTCACCGCAATTTGTCAACTGTTTGGTTTGACCGAAAACTAAATTTTAGGCTATTTGACAAATTTTTACATTTAATTGTGTTTACCTACTGTACAAAAACGAAAAAGCGTGATATACTTGAACTATCTAAAAAGATAAGGAGAAAAAACTACAATGGAAATGAAAGATTTTAGGCTTGACGGAAAAGTTGCGCTTGTTACCGGCGCTTCTTACGGAATAGGCTTTTCAATCGCACAAGGCTTTGCGGCTGCGGGCGCAACTATCGTGTTCAACGATATTAACAAGGACTTAGTGGACAAGGGTCTTGCGGCTTACAAGGCTGCGGGCATTAAAGCTCACGGTTACGTTTGCGACGTTACCGACGAAGACGGCGTAAACGCAATGGTTAAGAAAATCGAAAAGGAAGTAGGCGTTATCGATATTCTCGTAAACAACGCGGGTATCATTAAGCGTATTCCTATGCTTGAAATGACGGCGGCTCAGTTCAGACAAGTTATCGATATCGACTTGAACGGTCCCTTCATTATGGCAAAAGCAGTTATCCCTTCCATGATTAAAAAGGGACACGGCAAAATTATAAATATCTGTTCGATGATGTCCGAACTCGGCAGAGAAACTGTTTCGGCTTACGCGGCGGCTAAGGGCGGCTTGAAGATGCTTACCCGCAACATATGCTCGGAGTACGGCGAATACAACATTCAGTGCAACGGCATAGGACCGGGATATATCGCAACTCCGCAGACCGCTCCCCTTCGCGAAAGACAGCCCGACGGAAGCCGTCATCCCTTCGACAGCTTTATCGTCGCAAAGACGCCCGCCGGCAGATGGCTTGAAGCGGAAGAGCTTGCGGGCCCCGCAGTGTTCCTCGCTTCCGACGCGTCGAATGCAGTCAACGGACACATACTCTACGTCGACGGCGGTATCCTTGCCTACATCGGCAAACAACCCCAGTAAAAGCAATACGGACGGCGTTGCCGTCCGTAAATTTTTAATTACAAATTAGGTATACTATGGAAGATAAGGAAAAACCCGTTAGCCTTCGTCACAGACCCGGGTTAGAGGAACGGCTCCGCAACACTGCCGAACTGCTTTCTGCCTTTGCCAAGGAAAACCTTGACAAAGATTTAGCCGACGAAATAATAAACGATTTATCCGATATTACAAAAAAGAATAACGACTGATTGCATAACTTAACAAAACAAAAAGCGGCTTATCCAAGCCGCTTTTTTAATAACTTATTAATATTAGTTCTAACTAATATCTCCGTCTTCGCAGTGAATCTTAATATTCTCCGGACACCAAGATATCTCTTTTTTAACAGCTTTCCACTGCTCTTTCGTTCCATCATAAGTAATATCCGTCAAACTGCTACAATCCTTAAAAGAATAAAATTCGAGAAATGTCACAGTGTTGGGTATTGTTACACTTGTCAAACTGCTGCAACCTCCGAATGTAGCATATTGAATTGACGTTAAACTGCTTGATAACGTTACACTCTTCAAACTGCTGCAATTCTCGAACGCACTACTTCCAATAATTGTCACACTGTTAGGTATAGTTATGTTTGTAAGATTAGTGCACAGCGCGAACGCCCAGCTGCCGATAGAGGTCACGCTATTCGGTATCGTTATGCTTGTAAGAGAACTGCAACCACTGAACGCATAATCGCCGATTGTAGTCACGCTATTCGGTATCGTTATGCTCACAAGTAAACTACAATTATTAAACGCAAACCTACCGACAGTAGTCACGCTGTTCGGAATAACCAAATTACCCTTTATTTCCACGTTGTCTATAAACAATTTGCGGTTCTTCGTACCGTATCGCATTAAACCGCTTACGTTTAGTCCGCACCAGCTTGACATATCGCCCGCATATCTGATTTCGGCAAGCGAGCTACAATTATCGAACGCATAGCTTCCGATTGAAGTCACGCCCGAGCCTATTTTTACTGTCGCCAAATCAGTACAACCCGAAAATGCAGAATTACCGATAGTTGTTATGCTGTCGGGAATAGTTACGCTTGTAAAGTATTTGTTGTCTTTAAACGCCTCTGTCGCAATCTCTTTTACGGGTTTGCCTTGATAAGATGACGGAATAATCAAATCGGAATCAACGACCGTTCCCGTATTTATTCCGATTATTGAGTAACCGGTAACTTCATTATTCTCTTTAATAGTAACGTATTGAAAATCTTGTTTTTCGACGTTGCTTGTGCTGACCTTGCCGCAATTTATCGTTTTATTGTTTGTAAGAACCAATATCAAGCAACCTTCTTCGTCTATGTAAGCGTTGTCAATTCCGACGCCGTCTTTGCCGTCTTTACCGCTAATCATATCAATAAATTCTTCCAGACTTCCCGTATAACCAAGATTTTGCGCAACGGCATAAGCCGACTGAACACTGTATTCCGAACCCCATTCATTTGAATCGTTTTTGTCGTCTTTGCCGTCCTTACCGCAAGCGGATAAGCCGAACGCGCAACAAAGCGAGGCGGTTGCCGCCAAAAGGCCGACGAGTAATTTTTTCTTCATAAAAAACCTCCAATTCTACACAAACAAAAATAAAAAGCGTCCTTAAAGGACGCCTGCAAACGTATCCTTTAAGTTGCGCTATAATTTCACCAAATAGGGGAAAATAAGGATACAACTTTGCTGAGTTGTTATCCCCTATTTTGGTTTTATTTAATCATAGCGCACTTTGATTTTAACACTTTAAACGTTTAAAGTCAATAAAATATTAAAAAAAGGGAATTGTATGAATTGCAATTCCCTTTTTTAAAATTACTTTGCCGTAGGTTTATTGGCTATTATTTGCCGAATAACTTCGCCGATATCGGCGTTGATACAGACGGACTGTTTTTCTATTTGCAGCGGGCATATTGCCTCGCCGAAGTTTATGCAAGCATAAGTCGCTTTCGGGTTCTGCATGGTAAACCGCCAGAACGGATACTTGATTATCACGGGCGTATTACTGCCGACGCCGAGTTCGAGATATAACACGCGTTTATTCTTGTGCTGCTTAATAAAGCTTTCGTAACGCTCGCAAGCGGCATACCAACCGCCGTCTTGCACGAAAGTATCGTCGCACCGCAAATTCGTAGTCATAGGCTTGCCGCATTTAGGACAGCGCGGCAAAAGCGACGACGGAATTTTCATATCCTTTTGTTCGGCAACCATACGGCGGATAACTTCTTCATTGTCGTAAGTTTTATCGTGACACGGCGCCGAGCATTGAAACAAACCGTAATCGCCTTGAGTATAGAAAAGCCTGTTTTTATCAAAACCCGCTTTCTGAAAACAATGGTCTACGTTAGTTGTAATTACGAAGTAGTCCTTATCCTTTACAAGCCTATAAAGCTCGTCATATACGGGCTTGGGCGGGTCTTGATAGCGGTTAATTAAAATATACCTCGACCAATACGCCCAATGCTCTTCGGGCTCGTGGTAAGGGTAAAAGCCGCCGCTGTACATATCGTGGAAGTTGTACTTTTCCTCGAAATCGCAAAAATGTTCTTTGAACCGCTCGCCCGAATAGGTAAAGCCCGCCGACGTGGAAAGTCCCGCGCCCGCGCCTATTACAACCGCTTCCGCATTGTCCAGCGCAGTTTTTAACTTATTTATTAGCGAGTAATCCGGCATAGATTTCATAATCGTAATCCTTAAAAACGTTGAAAATTACTTTGATTTTACTGCCCGTTTGTTCTTTATATTCCGCAACGGTTTTTATCGCAATTTGCGCCGCCCTATCGTTCGGAAAATGAAATTCACCCGTGGATATGCAGCAGAAAGCCAGACTTTCAAGTCCGTTTTTGTCCGCAAGCTCAAGGCATGCGCGGTAACAGCTTGCAAGCTGTTTCTCGTGTGTTTCGTTAAGTTCGCCGTACACAATAGGCCCGACCGTGTGCAGAATATATTTACACGGCAAGTTATAAGCCGAAGTGATTTTCGCTTGCCCCGTCGGCTCTTCATTGCCTTGCGCTTTCATTATTTCCGAGCACTCTTTCCGTAATTGAACTCCCGCAAAGGTATGAATGGCGTTGTCTATGCAACCGTGATTGGGGCAGAAGCAACCGAGCAGACGAGAGTTGGCGGCGTTTACTATTCCGTCGCATTTAAGCGTTGTAATATCGCCTTGCCAAAGGTATAGGGCGGGGGCAACGGGCGAAAGGTCGGCAATATCGGTTATGCCCTTAAGCCGAAGTTCCTCTTGCAAATATTCGTCTTGAATTTGTAAAAATTCTTTGCTTGCCTCTTTCGGCATTCGTACGTTTACGAGCGCACGGAACAGCGTTCGCTTTTCGTTATCGTTGAGGGCGGGTACTTCTTTACCCCGCTCCCCGCATAATATTTCAATAAGATAATCTAATTTATCAGTCATAGTTTTTTAAACTACCGCGTCGGTCATCGTATAACCTTCGAGTGAATTTTCCTTTACTTGTATACAAATATATTTAATTGCCGTATCCGCGGAAGCGAAGAACTGTCTCTTTGCCGCGGGTGAAATACGAACCCAGTCGCCAGCCGTCAAATCAACTTTTTTACCGTCGATGACTGCATAGCCCTTGCCGTCTAAAATTGCATAAATTTCCTCATTGCACTTGTGCGAATGTACGAAAGGAACGCTCGCGCCCGCGGGCAATACGTTAATGCTTACTTCCGCTCCCGTTAGGTTGAGTACGTCGTGAAGCTCAATGCGCGCCTCGTTTGCTACGCTTATTTTGTCAAATTTGTTCATAATGAAACCTCCGTTTTTTGATTTGTACGCTTAGTATAGCAAAGGTAAAAACATAATGCAAGAACGTTACTTTTCTATTACCTGATAATAAATTAGTAACTTAGTTTCTTTTTTGAACTATTGACTTTTTCTCCGGCTTTTGTTATACTTGAAAAAAGGAGGGTTTAATATGCTGACAAGAGAAGAATTACCCGAATGCCCCGTCGCCACCACCGTACAACTTATAGGCAATAAATGGAAGCTGCTTATTATTCGCAATCTGGTTTACAACGGAACTCAGAGGTTCGGCGATTTTTTAAAGTCTATCCCCGCAATCAGCAAGAAGGTTTTAACCGACGACTTGCGCGCCTTGGAAGAGGACGGACTTGTGATAAGAGAAGTCTTTGCGGAAGTTCCGCCACGCGTGGAGTATTCCCTATCCCCGCTCGGTAAATCCTTAAAACCCATACTCGACGCTATGTCCGACTGGGGAACGGACTATAAGAATAATTTATAATTAAATATAAGCCCGAGCGGTTTCAACGCTCGGGCTTTTCGTTTGATTTGTGAAACGGCAAGTGTCTTGATTTGTATTTAAGATACATCGCCAAGCCTAAGGCTTGTTAAATTATTTCGTCGTCTATTCTGTCGATCGAGAGAATAAACGGATATTCTTGCAAGGTATTTAAAATAAACTTGTCGTCGGGGACGTTGTCCGTGCGGATAACCACCGAGAAAATTATGTCGTTGCCTTGCTTCCTCGCGTCAAGCTGAACGTATTTGTCAACCTCGAAAATGCTTCTGACCGTTGCGCTTTCGTCGTTGTTGTTGACAAATATGACTTTAAGCTGAACGAATTGTTTGTTTTTGAAGAACTTGCAGTTTATGTGCATTATGCACTGTACGCCGATAATTATTACCGTAGAGGTCGCCGCAACTATGTACATTCCCGCGCCCGCCGCCATGCCGACGCCCGCCGTTATCCATACGCCCGCGGCAGTGGTAAGTCCGTGAACCGCTTGCTTTCTGTACATTATCATTCCCGCGCCGATAAAGCCGATACCGGAAACGACTTGTGCCGCAAGCCTTGCGCCGTCGAATCTGCCCGTCGTATCCTCGAAGCCGTACTTTGAAATAATCATAAACAGACACGCGCCCGCCGCTACTATTGCATGGGTTCGCATTCCCGCCTCTTTGAAACGCATTTTGCGCTCGAGCCCGATTGCAAAACCCAAAAGCACGGCAATGACCATTCTTATTACGTATTCTAATTCTACTAAATTTGTGGGCAATAAATTATACATATTTCACCGTTCGTAAAAAGATATGGTGATATTATATCACCTATTTATTGAAATTTCAAGGGGTAGGCCGAAAATTTTACTCTGTAAGCTTTTGCAATATTTCCCTATACGCTTCCAGATTTTCGATTTCTTCCTTCGTGGAAACAAGCACGCCCTTATCCACGACCGAAGTGTACACGTCTTTGCCCTCTTCGTCGCTTGACGCCACTGCGCCGAACGCACTGAAAGAATTTGCGGCGTAATAATTATCTTCGAAGATAGTAATAGTATATTCGGTAGTTACTATTTCCATGTTGATAAGTTCAGACTTTGTGATGGTATATGAATTAATTTCGTAATTTTTTGCCCCGCACACTCCGACGATATTGCCGAAATAATTTATTCTTGCGTCACACTCGCCTATAAAGTAACAATTCGTAATGCTTCCGCAGTAATACGTGTCGATTGACTCGGCGTAGCCTTGCTGCAAAAGCCCCACAATACCTCCGACGTAAGCGGGCACTTCCGCCTTGGGGGACGCGTTTATTTTACTTTCGCTGATACAATACTCAACCGATCCCGCAATACCGTAGTTATATATCGCGCTGAATCCGAGTATCCCGCCGGCATAAATTTTATTTGCCGTAACGGAAATACCACCGCTTGAATAGCAGTTTGAAATAGCCGTATACGATTGTGAAGAAATCCCGCCGACAAACGCATTCCCGTTGCCTACAGCGTAAATGTTACCGCTGTTTTTACAGCTTACTATCGCGCTGCTGTTGATATACGCGATGCCCGCCGCGGAAACGGTCGGGATCTTGGTGGTATGTCCGCTGTACGAAACAACGGAAATATTGCCCCGATTTTCGCAACCGCGCAATGCGTTGCCGTTTTCAATGACTATTCCGCAAGCAACGGGGTCCCACTCCGTACTGAAAGACGTATGCGATAAATTCGCTTCGCTTACACAGTCCGAAAGCATATATACGTTGCTTACGCATATTCCCGCGACGTCGAAAGTGTCGGCGCTGATTTCGCCCGTGACGGTACAGTCCGAAAGTATACCGTTGTTGACGCCAGCAACTCCTCCGAAAGCGGAGTTCGCACTCGCCTCACCTTTGAGAGAAAAGTCCGAATAGTTGACCGTGCAGTTTGTTATGTTTCCAATAACCACTTTGCCTTCGCTGTTATACCTGGCGCTGTTGCTTACCACAAGCCCGCCGCACGTTGCGTCGTTAGCGCCCGCAAGCGCGGTCAGCGTTCCGCTGACATTTACGGTAACGCCGTCTATAGTGCCGTAGTTGGTAAGTGCCAAAAACGCGGTGTTTTTCTCGGACGAAATTTCCGCATTGACGTTTATCTTAAGATTTGACACAGTAGCGCTTTCCGAAACTACGGTAAAAATCGGGTCGCCGGAGGTTCGTATCGTAAGGTCGGACATGCTTCCGTTAAATTCGCCGAGGGTTGCGCCCTTGTTTAAAATCAGCTTGTTACCGTTGCCGACGATTTTGCAGTTGACCTTTTCCACGGTATAGTTTTCGGGCACGATTATGTCCTTTTTAAGTATATATTGTTTTTTGGAATTAAAGTCTATTTCGCTGAGCTTTTTGACTTCGCCGTCTACGGGCTTGGGCATGAGCTTAACGGTAGTTACCGGCACGCCGACAGCAACGGTCACCGCCAGAAACGAACAAAGCACAGCAGTCGCAATGTGCTTTTTTTCGCGGTAGCTTAAAGGGCGCCTATCGATAATTATGTTGTCGTCCTCGAATTTAACGTTAAGCGAATACTTTATAGAATATATCTGTTTAAGCCTTTCTTTTACCGCCGCAGACGGTTTCGTGAGGGGATATACCCGCTTCAACCGCCTTGTCTTATCCAAAATTAAAAGCATTTCAAGCGGGGATACGATTTCGTTCAAATACAGCCTTAAACATTTGCCCGCCTTCCCCGAAAACTTTTTGGAAATTTCAGCGGGCTCGCGAAGCGGCTGGAAAGCCGTTATTTTTATAAATTTTTCCTCGTATGCGGAAAGTATTTTTCTCGATTTATAGAGATACAGCAAAGACAACACGGGAAATCTGCCCAGACGGTACGCACCGCACCGGGCTTTTTCCATTAAAGCGTTAAACGCCTTTATATCGTCTTTTTTTACGGCTTCGAGCAAGCCGTTTTCAATTGACTGCGCCATATCCCTTACTGAATATTACTTAAAATTACTTTTTCTTGATTTTAACCTTTCTGTCCTCGGCCCATTTATCGAACGCGTCGAAGAGGTATTCCTCGTTTACGGTGCTGCCCTCCAAAAGCTTTTTCAAAAGCGCGGAGGTTTTAGTAAACTCTTCTATAAGCGTTGCGATGTCCTTGCCTTGCTCGGCAACGGCCGCGCTCAGCTGTTCGTTTTCCTTGCGGATATCTTCGATTTTCTCCGCGTTCTGTTTAAGCACGGAAGCAATATCGTTATTTATGAAATTGCTGATTTTCTCGACGTTGGTGTTGTAGCCGTCAAGCGATTTCTGCAATTCTTTCAGATTGTATGAAGACTTCTTTTCGGCAATCAGCGTATCGATACGCGCGATCTGTTCGGTCGCGTTTTTTTCGATTTCGGAAAGCGCGTCGATTCTGTTCACGACGGAGGAAAAACGCGAGGACATATCCTTTACCGCTTGCGCGTACTTCTCTCCCGACTGCGAGTATTCCTCTATTCTTCTTTGAAGTTCCTGCCCGCTTTTCGCTTGCGCGTTTATGGTTGAGTGAACCCTTTCAAGCTGATTTGCGGCGTTACCCGAAAAGCTTTTCGTGAGGTTGTCCAAATCATTCCTTATTTCCTCATAGGTCTTGCTGACCGTATGCAAGCTCTCCTGCAACGGCGCAATCATATTGCGGTAGGCAATGAAGCTGTCAATCAGCTCTTTTATTCCATCATTATTACTCATAAATGTCCTCCCATTGGAAAACAGACGCGCGGCAGACAAGGAAAGCGCGGATTGCCGACGGGGAGTTTACAATGAAGTAAATGACCCAAGGCAAACGCAAGCTTGTCGCACCGAAGGCGTTAGCCTTACGCAGTATCCCGCGACGTATGTTTTTCAATCTATCTTTTCCTCTTCATATTAGCGTTAACGGCTTTGAAAGTTGCCGAAATTTCTTTGCAGTCTTTATCGAGTGTATCGAGTATTAAACTCTTAGCCACTTCGTTATCCCCGACCAAGGGATAGAACCGTACGATTTCGGGGTCGAGAACTCCGCCCCCTTTCAAGCACGCGTCCATTAACGGGAACAGCTTCTGGTCGCCAGAGCGGGTGAACATTTCGCGCGCCTCGGCGTCCATACCTCGCCGCCAGTACTCTATGCCCGCGTCCCTAAACTTTCCGTACCGTAAATATTTTTCGTGGACGGAAATATAGGCAAGCTTCTTCGCTCTTAGCTCGTCGGACGACAATCTGTCCGCGGTATTTCTTGCATTTTCGTACTGTTCGAGGGAACAGAACTTTTCGATACGCTCGATAAATTCGTCGTCATCGATTTCTATTCTGCCGGCGATTTCTCTTAAAAACGCCAGCGCGCTGTCCTTGTTCCTGCGCTCGAAGCACTCGTTAAACAGCGGGTCGAAGAATTTGGGATAGTCCGATTCGGCTACGAAAAGGTACTGCCTTGCGCGGGATATGCCAACGTAAAATAAATTGAAGTAGTATCTGAAAACGGAGTTTTCGTCGGCGGTCTTTCTGTTTAAGGTCATTTCGTGCAGATACCGCCACTTGTCGGCGTTGTCGGACAAAACGTCCGCAAGAATTACGGTGTTTCGCTCCAAACCCTTTGCCTCGGCAACGGTAAGAATTTCAGTCTTGCCCAAAGCCTTTTTCAGCTTTTCCTTTTTGCTTTGCGAAGATACGACGACGGTTACGTTTTCAAACCTCTTTTCGCCGAGGGAGTAGACAAAGCTTCTGTCCCTTACCATAACCGCAGCGCTCGAAAGCGGCGAGGGTACGCTTTCACCCTTTAAAACGAATGAGTGCGTGCCGAACCTCTGCATGTTCATTTCGCCAAGCTTTTCGGCGATTTTTTCTATTTTCTCGGTGCTGCGGTAATTGTGCCTAAGCTCGTTTACGCCCGTGATATCGCCGTACATTATGCGCTTTAAATATCCGAAGTTGAAGTACGAGGGATTAATCATTTGCAGCGCGTCGCCCACGCAGAACAGCTTTCTGCAAAGCACTTTCATAAGGCTAAGATTTACTTGCGTAAAGTCCTGTGCCTCGTCGATAACTCCCACGGAATACTTCGGTGAAGTAACCTTCTTTAATATTTCACGGCTCATTAAATTGTTGTCAGTGTAACCGCGCTTTTTCAAAAACTCGGCATAGTCGAGGGCAACCGAATAGATAATATCGCATTCGCGCCGCGTAAAGCTATCCTCACGCGCTTCGGCGTACTCGTCTTTGCCCATCATATCCGCGGGTGAATCCAACTCGTACTTGCCGAAAATCATGCCGTAAATTTCTTTGTAAATAATCTCGGGCGCAATGTTTTTTATCTTTTCCACTGCCCCCGAAAGGCGGTAATTCCTGCCCCCGCCGAGGTACTCGTTCAAAAATATACTTTCGCCCGCCGCGTGCGTTTCCGTGCCGTAAAAATCGGCGTAGATATCCTCGATTAAACGGTAATCGACCTTCTCTTTCAAAAAGAGCGAAACGCGCTTTAAAGCGGAAATAATTTCCCCGTCGTCATCTACCGAAAAGAGAATGCCGAGCTTGTTTTCCACAGCCTTTTTGTGGTCGCCGTCGAGGAACATAACCGAGCCGTTCTCGTACGCGGAAATAAAGTCGTCGATATTCTTCGTAAACTGCTCTATTCGGGTGCGCGTTTCGGTTAACAGTCCCCTTGAAAAGGTAGTATACAGCACCGAACCGCGGTAGTTTCTGCAAGCACAGTAAACTATTTTTTCGATACAGACGTTTGTTTTACCGCTTCCCGCAATACCTTGAACGAGCATGTTCGCGTCCTCGGTTTCGACTATTTTCCGCTGGGTATCGTTGAGGTACGGAAAGTTTACTATTCCGTCCGAACCCGAAACGATGTACAGTCTTGTTAAATCCGCATCGGTCACGGCGTCGTTCGTTTCGCGCACGGTAAGCGAAATTTTACCGTTCGCCGCCATATATTCCTGAAGCTTTCTGTCCGTTCCGCCCTCCGAGGCGTTCGCGCAGATAAACTTATAAAAAACCCAATCGTGTGACTTGCAACAAAAGTAAAGGGTATAAAGCCCGTCGTCGGTCTGCGCCGTGCAGCAGTTTTCGGATATGAAATTGGCGCCGAACAAGCCTTCCGCGACGCGGGATATGAACGCGTCAATCGCAATAATTCTGCGCGTCAGCGTTATAAAGCCCTCCGTCTTGTAGACTCTCCGGCTTGAAGATAAAGCTATCTTTTTTGTGTCTGCCGTAATTTTTATCATAATGCCAAAAGCCCGTTAATATATGATGTGAATTCCGCATCGCTCATGGGAAACGGAATTTTCGTAAACGCTTTCAAACGCGTGTCCGTCATAGTGGAATGCTCCGCGTCGAAGGATATATGGGTATTCTTTTTTGAATACTGCGCGGATATGTCCGCTTCAATGCGTTTTTTCTCGTCCTTTTCGCCCTTTTCCCTCAAACGCTTTTCGATAGTTTCCAAAGCGCGTTTTTTGTTCTTTAACTGCGACCGTTCGTCCTGACAGACGACTACCGTGCCCGTGGGCAAGTGCGTAACGCGAACCGCGGTTTCAACCTTGTTGATATTCTGTCCGCCCGCGCCGTGGGAATGGAACACGTCTATCTTTAAATCGTTTTCGTTTATCTTTTCAACGCTTGCCGAGGGGGTAAGCGCAAAACACAGTTCCTCGCTCTTTGCCCCCGCAATATATACCTTGTGCGCGCCGGTCAGCGGGGCAAAACGCGTAATAACGTCCTCGCCCTCAGCGACGAACGAAATCTCTTCAACGTACCCACTTTTCGCGGTTATTGTATTTTCGTCCTCTATCTTCGCTCCGCTTGAAATAAGCTCACCGCGCAAAAGAGAGTACAGCGCCGTACCGAATTTGGACGAACCCTCTTTCAGTTTGATACGGCAATATGCCCTTTGCACCGCGCCGCTGCATCCGAGTGCGCGTGACAAGGTTGCAGAAAACTTCGCCGCCTTTCTTTTAAGGGAAGATACTTCCTCGTAAACCGCCGTGCGCTCCTCGTCGTCTTTTGCCTCGGCAAGTAAAGACAAAACCGCCTTTTCTTCTTCGAGCGCGCCCTTTAAAGAGGCAAGGGTGTCGTATAAAAATTTAAGTTCGTTGTACTTCGATAACACGGACAGATAATACGCCTTGTCCGCTTGCACTTCGGGATATTCCAAAAGCTCTTTGGTTTCTTCGAAATTTTCAAGCGCGCGTTCCGCCGCATTTATTATATCACCGTACATAGAATCATTATAACACAGCACCGTAAAAAAATCAAACTAAAAACGGACGGCGTGTGCCGTCCGCTTGTTTTTCATTATGACATTATTTACTAATATCTCCGTCGGTGCAGTGAACCGTGTAGTCGCCGGTGTTTTCGTTCCAGTCAAGACCTTTTTTCATCTTGTTCCACTGCTCTTTAGTGCCTTTAAAGTTAATATCGGTGAGAGACAAGCAACCTCTGAAGGCGTACATATCGATTGAATCTACCCCGCCGCCTAAAGTTACGCTTTTGAGGTTTTCACAGCTGTCGAATAATCCGATATTAACCGAAGTTATACTGTCGGGCAATGTTATATCGGTAAAAGAGTTACAGCCGTAAAATGCGGAAGCACCTATCGACGTCAGTCCTTCGGGGAGAGTTACGTTTTTTAAAGACGAGCAAGCCGCAAACGCGTCTATTCCGATATGAGTCACGCCGTCGGGGAAAGTAATACTTTCTATCTTTCCGCATTGATAGAACATACCTCTGCTTATCGAAGTTAAGTTTTTAGAAAGGGTTACGCTTTTAAGATTTGTACATTGGCAAAACACAAACATACCTACGGTTACCACACTGTCGGGAATTGTTAATTCGGTCAAGCTTTCGCACGCGCCGAAAGACCAAGCGTCGATAAAATCTATACTGCTTGGAATGGTCACGCTTTTAAGATTTTTACAAGCGTAGAACGCGCCGTATCCCAAAGTGGTTACGGGTTTACCCTTATACTCGGACGGAACTACCGCGACGGTAGCTTCCTCGTCGCCCGTGGCGGTGCAGAGATAATAACTGCCCTCTACGGAAGGAGTAAATTTAAAATCGGCTTGCTTTCCGTCACCGCAAGCGGTTAAACCGAACGCGCAGACTGCAGACATAGCCGCGGCAAAAAGCATTTTCTTTTTCATAAATTACCTCCGTGATTACGGTATACAAAACCATTATACCCCCCCCCCTCGGGGAAATGTCAAACGGTTTGCCGTTAATTAAAATATATTTTTTCGGCGGTGTTATAGAACACGTCTTCAAGCTCTTCGGCGGTGAATATGCCGCCTTGAATTATATAATCTTTAAGATGCGCATAGCTGTCCCGCGCAAGCGTAGAAGGGGCATCGGTTCCGAACATCAGCCTATCCGCGCCGACGGTTTTCTTTGCGTTTTTCAAATGTTCGACCGCAGTCGGATAGGGATATCCCTCGGGCTTTTGGTTGCTTGCAAGCGAGGATACGTCAAAATACACGTTATCCCGAACAAGCTTGCCCAAAGCCGACTTCAAAATTTCGCTATCCCCATTCTTAGGGGAAAGCAAGTGGCACAAAACGAAATTGACCGCGGGATATCTTTTGACGACCTTTGCAACGGCGTCCACTTGCCAGCAAGGGTTATTAGGTCTGCCGATATCCATAACGACCGTTAAGCCATTTTTGTCCGCGTGGGCAAAACATTCGTCCATAACGTCGCCGTCAAGCGGAACGGGCGGTCTGTTTGCCATAAGCCCCGAACCCGTCGACAGCTCGAACTTGACCGCTTTAAACTTCAAATCGTCGAAAAGCCTTTTTCTGATTTCCGTAACGTTTATACAAAAGGGATCGTAAGTCGCCGCGCCCGTAAAGCGCGATGGGTATTTTTTTATTGCCTCGTAAATATATTCGTTGTGAAAGCCTAAAAAGTTTCCTTGCAAAAGCACGGCTTTTTCAACGCCGTTTTCGTCCATTACTTTTAAAAGCGATTCGGGCGAAACTCCGATATCGCCCAAGCTTTCTGGAAACATCTGAAATATTTCACCCGTGGCGTATTGCGCTTTTCCCTTACCTATGCCGCGGAGTTCTCCGCGCGAGGTAAAGCCCGCTATATACGGCGCAATATGTGCGTGCGCGTCGATAATTTTCATATCTTTTTCCTTTTGGGTTCCGGCAACTCCTCAAACATTGCGTCGAATAAGCTTTTAACAAGCTCTGCGTCCTCGAAATCTTCGAGGTAAAGCATAAGCTTCGCACCGTCATAGGGCAGCTCTAACCGCGCTTCGGGCAAAAATTTTCTTGCCGACGGAATATCCTTTACAAGCACTCTGTTGTCGTAAATTCCGCCTATAACCTTGCCGTGATAATATAGGACGTATTCCCCCATCATTGCGCGCAAAGTTATTCCCTCGACCGCTGACAGCGTTTCCGTAAAATAATTTACAAATTCCTTGGTAGTCATAAATAAACTTAATAGCTTGCCTTTAAAATTTCGCGGATTTCGTTTTTGTCAAGTACCTTATATCCGCCGTCCATTATAAGCGTGCTTTCTACAATTCCCTCAAGCATATCCGCGGTTGCGCCCAGCTCGGTTATGTTCATAACAAGCCCGATCTTTTTCATCCACTTTTCCATTTCGTTCAAGCCCTCTTCGGCAATTTTCTTTTCGGTTTTGCCGTCGGGCTTCACGCCCCAGACGTTTACCGCAAAGCGCGCAAACTTCGCCGTGCCGTAGGGCAGAATAAACCTATAATAGGGCATAGATACTGCGGAAAGAGTCATGCCGTGCGTTGCGTCTGTATGCGCGCCCACACTTTGTCCCAGCATATGCACCATCCAATCGGTGGCTTTGCCTTTCGCAACGAGTGTGTTCAGCGCCCAGGTCGCCGTCCACATAATATTGCTTCTTGCCTCGTAATCGGTCGGATTTTCTACCGCGATATTTGCGCTGTGAATTAATGAGCGCAGAAGTCCCTCGGAAATATAGTCGCTCGTGTTGTCGTCCTCGCCCGAAAAATACTGTTCCAAAACGTGCGACATTATGTCGTAGATACCCGCTATCATCTGATACTTTGGAAGCGTATAGGTAAACTCGGGGTTAAGGCACGAAAACTTCGGAAATACGTTTTCGCCGAAAACGTGACCGATTTTTAACTTCTGTTCGTGGTTGGTAATAACCGAACCGCCGTTCATTTCGCTGCCCGTTCCCACCATTGTAAGAACGCAGCCCACGGGGATAATCTTGCACGACGGCTCTTCGAAACGGATATAATATTTATCCCACGCGTCGTCCTTGCAATGCACGGAAACCGAAACGGCTTTTGCATAGTCGCACACCGAGCCGCCGCCCACGGCAAGAATTAAATCGGCTTTAGCTTTCCTCGCGCGCTCGATACCCTCTTTAAGCTTTTCCGTCGTGGGGTTGGGCATAACGCCCGCGTCCTCGTAAATCTCTTTCTTGTTGTCCTTGAGTATCTTAACAACCTTATCGTAAATGCCGTTTTTCTTTATAGAACCGCCGCCGTAAACAAGCAGAACTCTCTTGCCATATTTGGGCAGTTCCTCGTTAAGTCCGCATAATGCGTCCTTACCGAAATAAAGCTTAGTGGGATTGCAGTAAGTAAAATTTCCTAACATATTTATCTCCTTTATATTTTACTACGCCTTTTTGCCCTTTGCGGCAAGGCGGTAACTTTCGTCGATTTTTTCAAATATTTCTTCCGTCGGCACGCTTCCGTCCAAAACGATAGTGAACCAGCTTTTCTTGTTCATATGATACCCCGCAAGATATCTCTTGCCGTCTACCATATCCGCGTTTTCGGGGCGCATGCGAAGGTCGATTACTTCAACCTTTTCGTCGCTGTCAAAGCCTAATTTTGCGCGGGATACCGTAAGTATCGCAGCGTACCAACACCCGCTGTCCTTTCGCCTTAGCACCGCATCGTCGGTGAATTTTTCCCATAAAAACTCAAGCTCGTCGCCGTAGGTTTTTCGGGCGTATTCTCTGATTTCGTGCGACTGTTCGCTTTGGAACACTTCGGTTTCACAGCAGTTTTCAAAAAACTTGTCAAGCACCGAATTGTATGCCGATTTAACTTCGCCGACAAATTCGCCCTGCGCGTCCGGTACGAGATGTAAAACGTACTCGTCACCGAAAGCCGTTTCCAAAAGCTTAGTAAACAGCTTGCCGCCGCTAACCATCAGCATTAAAACGAACTGTCCGTTCATAATGCTTTCAGAATATTCGCCGTTTTTAAAACCGAACGGAGCGAGCTTATCCTCAATTATCCGCTTGTGCTTTAACTCGATTTCTTTCATTTTCAAGCTCTTTTATCTTTTTTAAAATTTCCTTGTCCGCGGGGCAGAATTCGTATTTTCCTATTTCCGCGGAAGTTATCCACTCGATAGCGTTATGCTCCAAAAGCTTGGGCTCACCCGAGGATATGGCGCAGTTAAACAAAGTCAAGCGTATTGAGATATCGGGGTACTCGTGAGTAACTTCCGTAAAAATTCCGTGAGGCTCGACGGTGATTGCAAGCTCTTCTTCGCACTCGCGGATTAAAGCTTGTTCCTTGGTTTCGCCCTTCTCCACCTTTCCTCCGACTAATTCCCACAGCATTCCCCTTGCCTTATTTGCGGGCCTTTGCCAAATCAAAAATTTGTCGCCTTTCCAAATCAACCCCGCAACGAC
>CAMWLA010000009.1 GCA_947174975.1 uncultured Clostridia bacterium
CTATATAATAGTATATAATCGAAATCTTGTAATTTTTACAAAGAAAGAAGGGGATACAAATGTCATACGATAACAACGAACCCGAGTACGAACCCGCTCAACCCAAAAAAGCGGACGTGCTTATCAAAAGCACACAGACTATCGTTTCCAAGCAAGAGGAATTGAGCGAGCAGACTAAGCTTGCCATTTCGAGGATTGACGAGGCGATAGAGCTGTGCCATAAAAACAGCGAGGAAGCTTCCTACATTCTCGACCACAGTACGGAAATGTTCGAAAAGCTTCAAGCGGAAAACTCGGCGTTGAAGCAAGAGCTTTTGTATCTTGCAAAACAGAGCGAGAATATTTATACAAGTCTTGCCGAAAAGTTGACCGGGTTCCAAAACGAGAGCGCGCAGCAAGCGCAGCCTACGGAAACGGCGCCCGACGCAAACTATTACGAGCTTGCAGACCGCCTTGCCGAAATTTACGACCGTCTTGCCGAAATGACGGCGCGTATCGACGCTCTTTCGGCTAAGAAAGAGGACGACGCGCTTAACGACAAGTTCGCTATTTTGTACGACAAGATTGACGCGGTTGCCGCTTCTGCGGAAGCTAAGCCCGTGCAAGTTCACAGCGTAAATAACGACAACGCGGAAATTTTAGATAAGCTTAACCGCATAATGGACAATATGCGCAAAAACGAAGGCGCGCATTCCATGCTTGCCGACAAGTTTGAAATTCTCTCGATGCGTGTTGAACAGTTCGGCTTTGAAAGCGCAAAACCCCAGTCGCATTCTCAGCCCGCACCCGCGGCTGCGCCCGCTTACCCCGCGCCCGCACCCGTGCAAGCACAAGTTGAGATCGATTACGATAAACTCGCTTCGAAGGTTGCGGATATTCTTACCGTACGCGAAACGGTTTCCCCCGATTACATCGCTTCGAAGGTTGCCGAGCAGATCGTTCTGCCCGGGCAAGATGCAAGCGCGGAAATAGATACCGGCAAAATTGCCGAAGAGGTTGCCGCACTCATTAACGAGAAGACGGCGGAAGCGCCCTTCGAATTTAACGAGGACGCTATCGTAGACAAGCTTTGTGACAAGGTAAGCGAAATGGTTGCCGAAGTTAAAGCGGAACCTATTGACGAAGAAGCTCTTGCAAACCGTCTTGCCGAAAAACTCAACGTTGCGGCTGACGGCGAAACCGCAGCTCCCGTTGAAATCAACGAGGAAGCGCTTGCAGAGAGAATTGCCGAAAGGCTCAACGTTACGGTTGCAGAGGGTGCGGTTGCTCCCGTTGAAATCAACGAAGAAGTGCTTGCGGACAGAATTGCCGAAAAGCTCAACGTCGTTGCGGAGAGTGAAGTTACTTCCGACGCAGTTGAATTCGACGACGACGCGCTCGTTGAAAAAATCGTATCGCGTCTCGGCGGACTTATGGGTGAGGCCGCTCCCGTCAATGCGGAACTCAATATCGACCAGGAAGACCTTGCCGATATGATAGCGCTTAAAGTCGGAAGCCTTAAACCCGAAGATTTCGAAATTCTCGTAGACGACGCCGGCTGCGCGTCGATTTCGAAAGAGATTGCGGAAAAAATCGATTATAATATGATTTCGACTATAATCGCGGATAAGCTGAGAGAGATACTCGATCTCAACATCGCAAACGCACCCGATTACGAGGATATGGCGGAGCGCATCAGCGAAAAGATTACCGTTGCGGGCATAAACGAGGACGCTATCGCGGAAAAGGCGGCGGCTGTTCTTTCCAACTATCTGCCCGAATTCGATACCGAGGAAATCGCAGACAAGGTTACGGGCGCCGTAATCGATGTCGTTTCGGCAATGCCCCAGCCCACTTTGGACAGCGAGGCTATCTGCAACGAGATTTCCGAACGCTTGATAGAAAAGCAAGAGGACAACAATTACGATATAGTTATCGATGACGAGGGCATTTCGAGAATTACCGCTATCGTCACCGAAGAGATAGAAAAGGATACCGACGAACGCTTCGACAAGCTTGAAGAGAGCATTGCAAAGATAACCGAAATGCTCACGCCCGAAGAGGTTGAGGACGTCGAAGAAGAGGTTGAAGAAACCGAAGAAGTAGAGGACGACGAAATCACCGAAGAGGAAATGGCTTCGCTTTCCGAAACCATCGCTACCGAAATCGAAAAAGGTACGGCTCCCCGCTTCGATAAAGTCGAAGAGGATATCGCAAGAATTTACGAGCTTGTTTCCAACATGGTAGTAGAAGAGGGCGACGAGGTTGAGTACGACGAAACCGAAGAAGCTGTCGAATACGAGGACGCTGACTACTCGCACCTTTCCGAGATAGTAGCTTCCGAAATCGAAAAGGGCGTATCTTCACGCCTTGACAGCGTTGAAGAAAAGCTTGATTCGCTTACCGAAATGCTTACCGTCGAAGAGGAAGACCTTGAAGAGGTTGACGAAACCGAAGAGGTCGAAGAGCTTGAAGACGGCGAAGAGGTTTACGAAGAGGACGTCGACGAAGAGGAATACGCAAAGCTTTCCGAAATGTTCGCACAGATGGAAAGCGACCTTTCCACGCGCTTTGAAGCAGTAGAAGAGAAAATCACTTCCCTTACCGACCTTATGACCGAAGAGGTTGAGGAAGTCGAAGAGGAAGAATACGAAGAAGGCGAGGAAGTCGAAGAAGAATACGCGGAGGATGCCGAAGAGGACGAATACGCGAAACTTTCCGAAATCGTTTCCGCACGCTTTGACAGCGTAGAAGAAAAGATTACAAATCTTACCGAGCTTATCGCGGGCTCCGAAGAAGAGAACGTTGAAGAATACGAAGAGGCTACCGAGGAAGACTATAACAAGCTTTCCGAAATCGTTGCGGCTGAAATCGAAAAGAGCGTTACCGCCCGCTTCGACAGCGTTGACGAAAATATCAGAAAGATTAACGCAATAGTCGGCGGACTTGCAGTTGCCGGCACGGCGGCAAGCAGCGGCAACGTTGAAGCTGATATCCGCCTCTACGAACAGTTTGATAAAGTTACCGACGATATCAGAAAGATTTCCGAATACGTTCAAGGCGACGTTCCCGTAGTCTTAGGCGAGCGTCTTGACAAAATTTCCGGAGAAATCGCAAAAATTTCACAGCTTGTAGAGGGTGAGATTTCGGTAGAAACTACCGCCCGCCTCGACAAACTGCAGGAAGAGATCGAAAAGCTTTCGTCAATGCCCGCAACCACCGTCGTTGACAACAGCGACGACAGAGAGTTGCTTGAAAGAGTTGAGGGCGGCGTAGACGAAATCAAGGGAATGCTTATCGGCGGAGTGATTACTTCTACCGACGAAACCGCAGCGGCGCAGACTGCCGAGGTTGAAGAGGAAGAAGAGCTTGTAACCGTAAGCGACCTCGTTAAGCCCATAGGCATTTCAATTGACGACGAGGAAGAGGACGACGATGACGGCGACTTCCTTTTAAGCGCAATCGATATGGATAAGTTCTCCGACGACGAGCATATGCCCGGTGAACTCGGCGATCTGGACGGCGTCGACTTTGAGAATATGATGAAGTACAATAGAAGCTTCATTGCAAGAATTATCCAAAGCGACGACGACTGCAAGCAATATTACGGCGCAGTAAAGCACGCGCTTCTCTCGTACAAGAAAGTTAACTCCAACGTGGCTTGGGGCAACGAGAGATTCAACAAGGGCAGAGAAACCATTGCAAGAATGAAGATTCGCGGCAAGACGCTTGTTATCTATCTTGCGCTTGACCCCAACGAATACAAGACGTCGGTTTATCACCACGTTGACGTATCCGACAATAAGTCGGTTCTCGGAACGCCGATGATGATTAAAGTCAAATCGCCTCTCGGAGTGAGAAAGGCAATAAGACTTATCGACGAAATGCTTGAAAAGCGCAACGGCGAAAAGAGAGAATTGCCCGAGCGTGACTACGCGGCAATGTATCCTTACGAAACGATAGAAGAGCTTATCGAGGACGGCCTCGTTAAGGACGTAAGGAAAAAGTAACAAAAGATATTTAAAAAGGGGTTGATAATGATTAACCCCTTTTTTAATTCGTATATAGGAGATTTGATTTGGAAGAGAAGAAAAATAGACCTAAAAAACCGCACAGACCGATTGTGAAACCTAGCAGAACGGGTGCGGACAAACGCAATGAAAAACGCGTACTTATTAAACCGCGTAAAGAGAATGGCGCGGAAAAGATTAGAAGAAACGAACGCAATAATAAGCCTATAAACAAAAAGCACGGCATAAAACCTTTGAAAGTAATATTTCTCGGCGGCGTGGGCGAAATAGGCAAAAATATGACCGCAATAGAGTGCGGTGACGACATAATCGTAATCGACGCGGGCGCAATTTTCCCGACGGACGAAACCCCGGGTTTCGATTTAATCGTACCCGACGTTACTTACCTCGTCGAAAACGCGAAAAAGGTGCGCGGGCTTATTCTCACGCACGGACACGAGGACCACATAGGGGGCGTTCCCTATCTTTTAAAGGAGCTTAAAATTCCCGTTGCGGGCACAAAGCTTACCTTGGCGCTTGTAGACAACAAGCTGCGCGAACACAGAATAAACGATTCGAAGCAGATTACGCTGACCCCCGGTCAGACCGTTCAGATGGGGTGCTTTAAAATCCGCCCCGTAAACGTAAACCATTCTATAGCCGGCTCGCTTGCTTTTGCAATAGAAACGCCGCACGGCACCATATTCCACAGCGGCGATTTCAAGATCGATTTAACCCCCGTTGCGGGCGAACCTATCGACTTAAAGACGATATCCGATATCGGTTCTGCGGGCGTACTTTTATATATGGGCGAAAGCACGAATATCGAGCGTGCGGGCTTTACTATGAGCGAAACTGTCGTCGGCAACACGCTTGACAGACTGTTCGAAGAGAATACTGGAAGGCGTATTATAGTTGCGACTTTTGCTTCAAACGTGCACCGTTTACAGCAGATTATCGACCTTGCCGTAAAGCATAAGCGCAAGGTTGCGCTTTCCGGAAGAAGTATGCACAACGTCTTGGAAGCGGCTGAAAAAATCGGCGAAATCAAAATTCCCGAAGGTGCGCTTACCGATATTTCGAAAATCAAGAATATGCGCGACAGCGAAATCGTCGTGGTGTCCACGGGCAGCCAGGGCGAGCCTATGAGCGCGTTGACGCGCATGGCAAACGGCGAAAATTCGCAGATTACCGTCGGCAAAAACGACACGGTAATAATTTCCGCAACGCCTATTCCCGGCAATGAAAAGCTTGTTTACAGAGTAATAAACAATCTG
Source organism: uncultured Clostridia bacterium (assembly GCA_947174975.1). Lineage (GTDB taxonomy): Bacteria > Bacillota > Clostridia > Christensenellales > Borkfalkiaceae > Coproplasma. The sequence continues at coordinate 5,267 of CAMWLA010000009.1, forward strand.
TACAGACTGGGCGCGGAGGTAGTGTACGAAAGCTTGGAAAATATCCACGTTTCTGGGCACGCATGCCGTGAAGAGCATAAGATAATGCACCGCCTTTTAAAGCCCAAATATTTCATTCCCGTGCACGGCGAATTCAGACATCTGAAAAAGCATTTCCAGCTTGCCGCATCCTTGGGTATGCCCGAAAATAAAATGTACATTCCCGAAATAGGCAACTGCATAGAAGTTTCGCAAAACGGCTTAAAGAGGGTTGAAAGCGTTCAAGCCGGTTCGCGCCTTATCGACGGCGAGGGTATCGAGGACGAAAATCAGAGCATAGTTATCGAGGACAGACGCCAGCTTTCGGAAGAGGGCTTGTTCATTGTCTCGATTGCCGTATCAAACGGCGAAGTGGTGGGGGAGCCGGCAGTAACCGCACGCGGATTCGTGTTCGATTTCCACCGCGACTACAACAAAGAAATCCGCGAGGTAATTCTCCGCGCAATAGAGGGTTACGACTTGTCGCACGGAACGGTTGACGAGCTGAAAAAGCAGATAAGAAGAAATTTAAGAAACTATCTTATGAAGAAAACTAAGCAGTCGCCTATGATAGTCCCCGTGGTAGTGGAAGTATAATGGACTACGCACATTTCGATACGTCCGGGGGCGAAAGGCAAACCCCGACGGCAAAATTCAACCGTCCGCATATTTCAAAGGAGCTGCAAAGCTTGCGCGAAAGCGCATTTGAGAGGAGTATTCCCACTGCCGACGACGAAACGCTTAACTTTATAATAACCCAGCTTCGCGCTGTAAAGCCTAAAAATATTTTAGAGTTGGGTACGGCTACGGGTATTTCTGCAATAGCTATGCTGAATACTTGCCCCGACGCGCACTTGACTACCGTGGAGAAGAACGAAACGTTTTTTGAGGAAGCAAAGCGCAATTTCAAGTGCTTTGACGCTGATATGCGCGTAAATGCAATTTTGGGTGACGCAGGTGAAGTCATTGATATGCTTAAAGGCACATACGACTTCATATTTATGGATTGCGCAAAGGTGCAATATATTAAATATCTGCCCAAGCTCAAAAAATTACTTGCGCACGGCGGCGTTCTGCTTGCGGACGATATACTACTCTTCGGCTGGATTACGGGGGAGGCAGAAATTCCCCCTAAGCGCAAAATGCTTGCAAAACACGTAGAGGAATACGTGCATGCAGTAACAAATGACAGCGAGTTATCTACTACTATTTTAAATATAGGCGACGGACTTGCTCTTTCTGTTAAATTATGAAAGTTGAACTTTTAGCCCCCGCGGGCAACCTATCAAAACTTAAAACTGCTTTTTATTTCGGCGCGGACGCGGCTTATATCGGCGGCAAGGATTTTTCCTTGCGTTCCTTTGCCGATAACTTCACGCGCGAAGAATTGTTAGGCGCGGTAAAATTCGCACATGCGCAAAACAAAAAGATATATGTAACCGTAAACATATTTGCCAAAAATGCAGATATGGCGCTTTTGGAAGATTACTTCGCTTTTCTGCAATATGCGGGCGTTGACGCCGCTATTATTTCCGACAGCGGAACCGTATACGCGGCGAAAAAATCTGCGCCGAAGCTGAATATACATATTTCGACTCAAGCGAATTTAACGAATAAGTATGCAGTCAAATTCTGGAGCGAGCAAGGCGCAAGCCGCGCGATACTTGCGCGCGAGCTGTCGCTTGAAGAAATTTCCGAAATTCATTCTTTCGTTCCCGAAATCGAGCTTGAAGCGTTCGTTCACGGCGCAATGTGTATTTCGTATTCGGGCAGATGTCTTTTGTCCGACTATCTTGCTTCGCGCCCCTCAAACCGCGGCGAGTGCGTGCAAGCTTGCAGATGGAATTATCAAGTTAGGAAAAAGGACGAACTTTCCGACAGCGGTTGGCTGGATATGGAAGAGGACGGGCGCGGAACCTTTATTTTGAACAGTAAAGATTTGAATATGTCCGCACACCTTAACGAGCTTGAAAAGGCGGGAATCTGCTCGTTCAAAATAGAGGGCAGAATGAAGTCTGAATACTACCTTGCAACGGTAATCAACGCTTACCGCCGCTGTATGGATAACGGCTTTAATCCCGTAATCGAGCGCGAGCTGTTAACTGCCGCGCACCGCGACTATACTACCGCGTACGCGTTCGGCAAAAATGACGAAACGGTAAATTACGCAGACAGCCAAGCCAAGGGCGACTGCGACTATATAGCTAACGTAATAGACGGAGGGAAAGGCTGCGTAACGGTTGAAATGCGCGGTAGGTTCAAGGTGGGCGATCGCCTCGAGATTTTGACCCCTTCAGAAAATTTCGGCAAATCGTTTACGGTTGGAACGGCGTTTAAAAGCGACGGCGAACAAGTTTCCGACTGCAAAATTGTTCAGGAAAATTATAAAATCAACTGCCCGTTCGAATTACATGCGGGCGATATACTAAGGCGCAGAAAATGAATTACGCTGTAAAAAACATCTACGGCAAAACTAACGGCAAAACGGTTACCGTAAGCGTGCCGGGGTCGAAATCTATAACCGCGCGGGCAATGCTTATTGCCGCCATTTGCGAGGGGTCAAGCACGCTGTACGGCGCGCAGTTTTCCGACGACTGCGAAACGTTTTTAAACTGCTTATCTCAGCTTGGAATAGAATACGTGCGCGAAGGCACCACCTTAAAAATTCAAGGCTCCGGCGGAAAACCTCCAAAGAAAAAAGCCGGGCTTTACGTCGGCAGTGCGGGAACGGCGGCGCGGTTTTTACCCGCCTTTTTGGCGTTTTGCGACGGCGAATATTCACTCACTTGTTCAAAACAGATGGAAAACCGCCCGATAGCGTCGCTTATAAATTCCCTTAAAAGCGTAGGCGCGCAGTTTACTTTCCCCGAAAAGGAAAATTCATATCCCTTTATAATAAGGGGCACCCAAAACGCAAATACTGATATAGAGGTAGATATCGGCGAAAGCAGCCAGTTTCTGTCCGCGCTTTTAATTTCCGCGGTTTGCGCGAAAAAGCCGATAAATATCAAGGTTAACGGAACTCACGGCCGCGACTATATAGATATGACGTTAAATACTATGTGGTCGTTCGGCGTAAACGTTGAGGAAACGGAAGCAGGTTTTACGGTTGAGGGCGCGTATAGCCCCAAGCGTTACCATATCGAACCCGACGTTTCGGCGGCTTGCTATTTTTACGCAATGAATAAAATTTTGGGCACCGATATACAAGTTAACGGCATTATGCCCCACAGTATGCAAGGCGATATCAAGTTCATTAATCTTTTAAAGAACTTTGACGGTGGAAAGGTCGATATGAGCTCCTTTTCCGACCAAGCTCTAACGCTTGCGGCAATTGCGCCTTATTTTAAAAACCCTACCGAAATTATCGGCATTGCACATATTCGCAAACAAGAGTGCGATAGAATCCGCGCCATCGTGGAAAATCTTACGGCAATGGGCGTTAAATGCGAAGAGAGGGCGGACGGAGTTAAAATTTACCCTTCCGCACCCAAGCCCGCGCATATAAACACATTCGGCGACCACAGAGTCGCAATGAGCTTTGCTTTGACGGGGCTTAGGGCGGACGGCATAATTATCGATAACGCCGAGGTCTGCTCTAAGACGTTCAAAGACTATTTCGAGGTATTAGGAAGCGTCACAGAAAAACTTACCGTGTAATATATATGGAAAGAATAATAATTCATTCTGATCTGAATAATTTTTACGCTTCGGTGGAAAGGAAGCTTAATCCCGAACTTTTGGGCAAGCCCGTTGCGGTTTGCGGGGATAAGGAGTCAAGGCACGGCATAGTGCTTGCCAAAAGCGAAGAGGCGAAAAAATTCGGCGTAAAAACTGCCGAGCCTATCTGGCAAGCGCAGCGCAAATGCCCGAATCTGATTATCGTTCCGCCCCACTTTGATACCTATATTCAGTATTCCAAAAAGGTACGCGCAATCTACGCGCGGTATACCGATTTAATAGAGAGCTACGGCATTGACGAGTGCTGGCTGGATATCAGCACAAGCACTCTTCTTTTTCCCGAATACGAAGGGGAAAAGTATATCGAGCGCGACGGCGAAAAATTCTATTCCGACGGGTTTTTAACCCACCTCGGCGATACTATCCGCAACGCCGTAAAAAATGAACTTGAAGTTACGGTTTCTTGCGGAGTGTCCTTTAATAAGGTGTTTGCAAAGCTGGGTTCCGACTTAAAAAAGCCCGACGGTACTTCGGTAATCTCAAAGGCGAATTACAAGCAGACTATTTACGGCTTGCCCGTCGAAGATTTGCTTTACGTCGGCAAAAGCACTAAGCAGAAGCTGTACGCAATGGGCTTGAACACGATAGGAAGGTTAGCGCAAGCCGACGAAGATATTCTTGTCAAGGAATTCGGCAAAGTAGGGCGCAACCTTTCAAAAAACGCGCGCGGCGAGGATAACGAACCAGTCCGCCATATGGACGATAAGCGCGAAATGAAGTCGATAGGCAATTCAAGCACGTATAGGGCGGATATAACCGATCTGCATACCGTAAAGCGCAATTTATATGTACTTTCGGAAAGCGTTGCTTCCCGCCTACGCGAGTCGGGGCAAGGGCTTGCCGATACGGTTCACCTTTGGGTGCGCTACGCAGATTTTACCGATTTTTCCGTTCAGACGAAAGTCAGACATACCGCGCTGTGCGGCGAAATCGCACAGCATGCGTATAATCTGTTTTTAAATAACGTAAACCCGCCGTTCAAAATCCGTGCGCTCGGCGTTACGGTTTCGGGCTTCGATAACGCCGCTTCGCAGATAACCTACGACGAGGCGTGCGGAAATTATAAAAAGCGCGAAGCGGTGGAGCGGTGCGTGGACGAGATTAGAAAGAAGCACGGCTACAACAAGCTGCAGCGCGGAATAGTTGCTGAAGTTCCCGAGGATATGAATACCGACGTGAAAGCTACGCATCTTATAAAACCCGCAAAAATCGATTATCCGGAAGAAGATTAACCTATTGGAGGGAATATGAATTTACCCGAAATATTCGCAGAAAACGTCTTTTCCGACGCGGTACAGAAAGAAACTCTGCCTACCGAAGTGTACAAAGCCTTAAGAGAGACTATCGAAGCGGGAAAAACGCTTGATATATCTATTGCTGGAACGGTAGCTTCGGCTATGAAAAAATGGGCGGTGTCCAAGGGCGCAACCCACTATACTCACTGGTTTCAACCGCTTACGGGACTTACCGCGGAAAAGCACGAAAGTTTTATAGAAAAAGAGGGCGACGGCGTGATTATGCGCCTTACCGGCAAAAGCCTAATAGTAGGCGAGTCGGACGCGTCAAGCTTCCCTTCGGGCGGTTCGCGTGCAACGCACATGGCGCGCGGTTATACCGCGTGGGACCCGACTTCGCCCGCGTTCGTACGTGAAGGAACACTCTACATACCTACCGTTTTCGTTTCATACACCGGCGAAACTCTCGATAACAAAGCGCCTCTGCTTCGTTCTATGAACGCACTTGACAAGCAAGCGAAAAGGCTTTTAAAGCTTTTTGAAATAGACTGCAAAAAAGTATCCTGCACAGTCGGACCCGAACAAGAATATTTCCTAATTGATGAAGAGCAATATTTAAAGCGCAAGGACTTGCGCCTTACCGGTAGAACGCTGTTCGGTGCGAACGTGGCGCGCGGGCAAGAGCTTGAAGATAATTACTACGGCGCGTTAAAGCCCCGTGTTGCGGCGTTTATGCGCGATTTGGATAACGAGCTTTGGCGTTACGGCGTGACAAGCAAAACAAAGCACAACGAGGTTGCGCCATCTCAGCACGAAATGGCGCCTATCTATTCGACTGTGAATACCGCGGTAGACGCGAATATGCTGACGATGGAAATTATGCAGTGCGTTGCCAAAAAGCATCACCTCGTATGCCTTTTGCACGAAAAGCCGTTCAGAGGCATAAACGGAAGCGGCAAGCATAATAACTGGTCGCTTACGACGGATAAGGGTTTCAACCTTTTAGACCCCGGTTTATCGCCCGAAAACAATACGTTTTTTAAGCTTGTTTTAACGGCGGTAATCAAGGCGGTTGACGACTATCAAGGTATCTTGCGCGCTTCTATCGCGTCTGCGGGCAACGACCACAGACTGGGCGCTGACGAAGCCCCGCCCGCGATAATGTCCGTGTATCTCGGCGATCAGCTGGGAGCTATGGTTGACTGCATTGTAAAGGGTGAAAATTACGTTGCGCCCAAGTCGGCGCAAACTTCGATAGGCGTACCCGAAAGTCCCATTTTCCCCAAGGACGCTACCGACAGAAACAGAACGTCGCCGTTTGCATTCACGGGCAACAAATTCGAGTTCAGAAGCTTAGGTTCGCAAGCTAACGTAGCCGAAGCGAATATCTGTCTCAATACTATCGTTGCAGATGCGTTCGGGCAGTTCGCCGACGAGCTTGAGGGCAAAAATGATATTGAAAAAGCTGCATGCGAAATCGTTTCGCGTGAATTGAAAAAGCACTACCGCATAATTTACAACCTTGACGGCTACGGCCCCGAATGGGAGCCGGAAGCCAAAAAGCGCGGACTTTTAAACAACAAGACGACTGCGGACGCCGTACCCGTATGCTACGAGGATGATAATATCGGCGTGTTCGTAAGGCAAAACGTCTTTACCCGTGAAGAGGCGGTCGCGCGTGCCGATATCAAGCTTGAAAACTACACAAAGATTATAAATATCGAAGCGCTTACAATGATAGAAATGGCGCGTAGGGAAATTATCCCCGCGGTTTCCGCTTTCATTGAAAAACTGTGCAGCGCGGTTAACGCCAAAAAGAGCGTAAAGGGCAGTCTGCCTTGTTCGGCGGAAACTAAGCTTATCGACAGATTGTCCTACCTTAACGACACGGCGGACGCGGCGGTTGAAAAGCTCGTTTCGGATTTGAAAGCGGTAAAGAAAGGCGACATTAAAAAATCGTCTGAGGCAATGGCGCACGTGATAATTCCCGATATGGAAAATTTAAGAAAAGCCGTCGACGAAATGGAAACGCTGACATCTTCGGAGTTCTGGGCTTTGCCCACTTATTTTGATATTTTGTACAGCGTAAGATAAAAAATAACGCGCCTTTACGGCGCTTATTTTTGTTTTACAAAATTGTTAAAAAGTGGTAGACTGTATTTGATGAATAAAGAGAAGCTAAAGAAAAATTTAAGACTGTTTGCGGATAACGGCGTTAACCTCGTTTTATTAAGTTTACTTACGGGACTTTTCTCGGGCGTCGTCGTTACCTTTTACAATATTTTGGCGCATATCGGTGAGGAAACCTCGGTAGAGCTGTATTCGCTTTTAAGAGATAATCCCGCATTTATTCCGCTGCTGTTTTTAGGACTTGCGGCGGGCGCGCTGGTTATCGGAACTTTCGTAAGGTTCGTGCCTATGATACGCGGAAGCGGTATTCCGCAGATAGAGGGCGCGGCGCGCGGTATTATCCGCTTTAAGTGGTACGTAACAATGTGCTCGATGTTCGCGGCGTCGCTTGCGTGCATATTCTTAGGACTTTCCGCTGGCGCGGAAGGACCCTCTTTGGAGATAGGCGGCTGCGCGGGCGAAGCGGTAGGCAAAACGTTAAAGCGCAACCAGATGATAAGGCGTTTGCAGATTGCGGGCGGTTCAAGTGCGGGACTTGCCGTTGCGTTCAATGCACCCGTAACGGGTCTGTTTTTCGCAATGGAGGAGGCGTTCCGTTCGTTCTCGCCACAGGTGTTTATCTGCGCCGCGCTGAGTATCGTCACCGCGTTGTTTACGCGCAACTCGATTCAGCTTGGAATTTACGGCGAAAAGGGCTTGGGCTTTACTTTTAATACCTTTTTATTCCCCGACAATTTTTCGTTCATGTACTGCGTGTGGGTGATACCCGCGGCAATTATCGTCGCTTTGGCGGGCGTCGGTTTTTATCACGCCGTATTTGCGACCAAAAAACTTTTCAAAAAAATAACTTTCTTTAAAAAGGCGGGCAAATATTTAATTCCCTTCTTGCTTGCGGGCGCGTTCGGACTTATTACCGCTTACGCTATGGGCGGCGGTTCTTCGTTCATAAAAGCGCTCGGCACCAACGGCACGGGCGAAATTAAAATAGAAAGTATTTTCGGTATATCGATAGTTGCAAGTCTTTTTATCGTATTTATCTTCAAGTATATCGCGGGCGTGCTTGCAATGGGTTGCGGCGTTCCTTGCGGCGTGTTCATTCCTATGCTTGCAATGGGCGCGGGACTCGGCGCAATACTTTCGATAGCGTTCATGAAGATGGGTATGGACCCTAAATTCTGCGACTGCTTTATAATTATTTGTATGTCGGTATTCTTCACAACCATAGTAAAAGCGCCCATTACGGGCATCGTTATGGTGTTCGAGCTTACCGGTCAGTTTACAAATTTCTTACCCGTGCTTTTAGGCGTTGCCATCGGCTATCTTTTGAGTATGCTTTTCAAGCTTGAACCCATTTACGAAAAGAATTTAGATGGCTTCATTGCAGAAGAAAAGCTTTACGAAAACGTGAAGAAGGAGCGCGTCACCGTTACCGTTCAGCCCCATTCCAAGGCGGATATGAACAAGGTGCGCTCGATTATCTGGCCGACGAACGGACTCGTCGTCGAAGTTACCACGGCGGACGGAACAACTATCGTTCCCGACGGCGAATACACGTTTAATGCGGGCGACACGTTAGTGTTCGAATGCGAAACGGATTCCGTTGAAGAGTTGTACGGCTATCTCTATGCAATAGTCGGAAAACCCGAAAAGAGAGAGGAGGACTAAAATGCTGACGGCTGTATGCGGAATTAACTGGGGTGACGAAGGCAAGGGCAGAATGGTCGATTTGCTTTCCGAAAACTATGATATCGTTTGCCGCTATCAAGGCGGAAACAATGCGGGTCATACGGTAGTAAACGACAAGGGCAAGTTCATTTTAAACCTTATGCCGTCGGGTATTTTAAGAGATAACGTCGTATGCGTAATGGGTACGGGAATGGTTATCGATTTAAAGCACCTCTTTGAAGAAATCGGAAGACTTAAAAGTGCGGGAATTTCCATTACCCCCGAAAACTTAAAAATCAGCGACAAGGCAATTATCACAATGCCTTACAACGTGTTGCAGGATATAATGGAAGAGGATAGGCTTGAAAAAGCAACCGGCAAGCCCTACGGCTCAACGCGTAGAGGAATTGCGCCCGTGTACGCCGACAAGTATATGAAAAAGGCGTTCCGCATGGGCGAGCTTTTGGATTTGCAGCGGTTATATAAAAGGCTTCCAGATATCCTCGAATGGAAAAATATGACCATTAAGGCTTACGGCTTCGAGCCGGTTAAAGCCGAAGAAATGATAAATTATTTTGAAACCTACGGCAAGCCCCTTGCAAAATTCGTGACGGATACGGGTATCTATCTGAACGAGGCGGCAGCATCGGGCAAAAACATTATGTTCGAAGCCCAGTTGGGCGCGCTGCGCGATATAGATTACGGTATAGTTCCCTATACTTCGTCGTCGTCGACGATTGCCGCGTACGCACCTATCGGGGCGGGCGTTCCCAATTTAAAGCTTACAAAGACGTTAGGCATAATGAAGGCTTATTCAAGCTGCGTAGGCGAGGGACCCTTTACTTGCGAGTACTTCGGCGAAAAAGCGGAGAAGCTTCGCGAGTTAGGTAAAGAATACGGCGCTGCAACCGGCAGAGCGAGAAGGGTGGGGCCCTTCGACGTCGTTGCTTCGCGCTACGGCATACGCTGTCAAGGCGCGGATGAAATTGCGCTTACCAAGCTTGACATTCTGGACGGCTTGGAAGAAATAGAAATCTGCACGCATTACGAGCTTGACGGAAAAATAATAGACGAGTTTCCGTTTACCGACGTTTTGGACGACTGCAAGCCCGTGTTTGAAAAAGTAAAGGGTTGGCATAAAGATTTGTCGAAGTGCAGAAAAAAGCAGGATCTGCCCAAAGAAGCTTTGGAATATATCCGTCTTTTGGAAAAGCTGTGTAACTGTAAAATTAAATACGTGTCGGTCGGTGCCGAGCGTGACGCGTTCATAAAAATGTATTAAAAAAAAGGTGTGATTTGAAGTCACACCTTTTTTGTTTTTATGCCACGCTGTCGGACTGAGCCCAATGTATAGGTTCGTCAAACGTTCCCGTGTAATAGCCCTTTATCAAGCGCACCATCAAGTCGCTTAAATATTCTACGGTATATTCGCCTACGGCGGGTATCTCGTGGCTGTTGCCTATTCCGCTGTCGTCCGTAAGGAAGGTGTAGGTGCCGCCCGTCAGAAGCGCCGCACTGCGCATAATGTACTGTCCGAGGGTGTCAAGTCCGCTTGCCGCTACGGGAATTATGCGTATTCCCTTTTGCGCCGCGGTATTTACCGCATTTGCAAAGTTGCTTTGATTTTCTTGTAGATCGTGATAGGGAGCGTCCAGAACGTGGAACAAAAGTCTTGTTTTCGAATTGGTATTCCAGTCCGCCGCAACCGCTTCCATAAGCGCCGTATCAACTGCTTCGGGATAATCTCCGCCGCCAGATGATCTCTGTGCCTTGATGTTATTTACAACCGTGTTTAAGCCGTTTGACGAAGTTACGTCCACAAAGTCGAATTTGCGCGTAACGTACTGGTCGCCGAAATCGCGGTAGAAGAGGAGGGATAAACTGATTTTACAGTTGAGCGCGGAAGAAACTCTCGTTACTACGCCGGCAAGCTCGTCGCACAAGAACGAAAGCTCGTCTCCCATAGAACCGGTTGTGTCTACGACAAGCATTATTTCAAGCTCGTTTTCAACAGCCGCAAAATCCGCAAGGTTGATATTCGTTACGCCGTCGGCAACATCCGCGGTTGCTTTGAATTCGCCGCTAACGGCTTCCAGACGCGTTCCGTTTCCGAATACGTAAGCTTTGCCCGCGCTGTCTGTCACCGCCGAATACTGAACGTCGTTTTCGTTATAAAGCGTGACTTTCGCGCCTATGACGGGATTTTCACCGCAAGTAACTAAAACCTCGTGCATATCAAACGTATCGAGTCCGCGCGTCGCCTTGGCGTAGTCGCAGAATATTCCGTCGCGAACGGTCTGGTCTTCGGCAATGATACCTTTTTCAAATAAGCTGAGCCATAAGTCGTAGTTGAGCGCGTCGCGCCATTCTGCGCCGGTAAGCTGTTTTATAATGGGCTTCTGCTGATCGTCGGGGGTTCCGTTGACGTCGTCGCCGTCGGCGGGTGCGTCTAAGCCTTCGGATTTGTCTCCGGCAGAGCCGCTCGGTGCATAGGCGCCGTCGCCTTTGCCGTCGTATGCGCCCATACATGCCGTTGCGGTAAACGCAATTATTAAAGCAAGTAAAAACAGTAATAGGAATGATAATTTTCTATATATAGTTTTCATATTTTCACCTTAATTATAAAATTTACTTTCGGAAGCTTTTGTAACTAACGTTACGAATTCCTGCTTGTAAGTATCGTTTGCCATATACGAAGTTAAACCGTCAAGCCTTGCAAGAACTGACGATAATGTGCCAGTGCCCTTGTAAGCCGAATTTCTGAGTATCAGACCGAATTCCGCAACGCAAGTTATGAACGCGAGGTCAGTAGATGAGGGGGTGTCAACGGTTACTTCGCTTTTAACGCTTTCGTTTGTTTCTTGGTTGTTTACGTCCTTGTATCTTACTTCAACGTCGGCAATCTTTCCGTCCGCGCCTTCGGCAAGCTGAATTTCATATAGCGCCGTAACGCAAAGGTTGCTGCCTATTTCGCCAGTGTCGGTTTTATCGTTGTTGAAATCGTCCTCGGAAATCATCTTTGCGTCGTAGCCGACAAGTCTGTATTTTTCAACTGCGTCGGTAAAGGTTACGCCCGCCTTGGCGTCCTTTGCAACGGTAAAAAGTGTGCCCATCAGCTCGTCTACGAATACCTTGCGCGCCTCGTTCACGTTGTCAAGGTAAGCGTAATTTCCGTTTCCGTTGATTGCAAGCGTTTGCATTAAATCGTCGCGCATATTGCCCATGCCCACGCCGATAGCCGAAAGATAAATGCCGCTTTTCGCCTTCTGCTGAATAAACTCTTTAAGTCCGTCTTTTTCGGTAAGTCCCGCGTTGAAGTCGCCGTCGGAAATCATTATAACTCTGTTGTTTCCGCCCGTTATAAAGTGGTCTTGCGCAATTCTATACGCGCGTTCAAGTCCGTCGCCGCCGCTGGTATAGCCCGAAGCCACAAGACCGGAAATTTTATTTCTGATAATCTCTTTGCCGTCTTTGCTGCATTCGCCGCCGTCGACTACGGTATTAACTCCGCTTGCATAGGTCACTACGGAAACTACGTCTTTCTCGCCGAGCTGATCCAAAAGCATATATAAGCCTTTTTTCGCAAGAGTTAATCTGTTATCGCCCGTCATCGAACCGGACACGTCGATAAGGAAAACGTAGTTTGCATTTCCTTCCCAAACCATTTCCGTAGTTTTAATACCCGCAAGCATAAGTTTGCTGTCCGCGTTCCAAGGGCAAGAGGTTAAATACGTGGAAACCGAAACCGCCTTATCTTCGGGTGCGGGGAAATTGTAATCGAAGTAGTTAATCATTTCCTCGATGCGCACGCCGCTTGCGTCAACCTTTTTCTTGTCGTTTATCTGCGTTCTCACTTGCGAGTACGAAGCCGTGTTTCTGTCAAGAGAGAAGTAGGACGATGCGCTCTGCGCAACTGAAGTAAAGTCTTGTTCTACGATATTGTCGTGCACGTAGTTGTTGCCGTCTTCCGCAAGGTCGGGCGCAAAGATTTCGGGATAGGAGGGGCGGGGTACGCCGTGCGCACCGTCGCCGTTATATGCACCGCCGCAACCGCCAAGCACTAAACAC
>CAMWLA010000010.1 GCA_947174975.1 uncultured Clostridia bacterium
ACCCACTGCTTGTAGGGCAGTTGCTCTCCCAACTGAGCTAAGCTCCCGAACGCTTTATTAATATATCAAATAACTAATTAAAAAGCAAGCGTTTTTTAACACATTTTATAATTTTTACAAATTAAAGCGTTGAGTGCGTCGAACACTATATAGTATGTGCAACGCACCGCTATTTGATAAAAAAAATGAAAAAATAAATTTGTAACGTATAATTTTTTTATTTCGCGTCAACAACTTACGTGTAGAGGTTAGAAATATGAAAAAGTTTATTGCAGTAATAATCGCAGTTCTTGCGGTAATAGGAACGGTTGCTCTTGTGAAAACTATGGGTAGCGGCGAGCAAGCCAATACGGACTATCTGAGAATACACGTACGTGCGAACTCTAATTCCGAGACAGACCAAAGTATCAAGTACATAGTCAAGGACGAAGTTGTAAAATTCATTACTCCCTACGCCGCGCAATGCACCGACAAAGAGAAGGCAATGGAAGTTATCGGCGGCATATTGCCGCAGATAGAAGAGGTTTGCGACAGAACTTTAAAGGCGAACGGCTTTGACTACAAGTCGAAGGCAAGTGTGCGCGCGGAAGAATTTCCGACACGCGTTTACGGCGATTTGACGCTGGAGAACGGCATATATGACGCACTCATTATAGAATTAGGCACGGGCACGGGCGACAACTGGTGGTGCGTTATCTATCCCCCCTTATGCTTCACTTCGGGCACCGCGTCCGTACAGTACCGCTCGGCAATAATGGATATAATAAACAAATTTAAGAAGTAAAGTTTGATGTGTGGTAAGTAAGTTTACTAAAAAAGCAATTAAGATACATCGTTAACGTAAGGTTAGGGGCGCGTGCCGAAAGCACGCGCCCGTTATGTTTATTGAATATTACCGTCCGTGCAATGTATAATCAGATTGTCCGTTCCGTTGTCCCACCAAAGCCCTTTTTTAATTTTGTTCCACTGTTCCTTTGTGCCTTTGTAATTAACAACCGATAAATTACTGCAAAAATTAAATGCAAAATCGCCTATCTCTGTTACGCTGTCTGGTATGGTTATGCTCTTTAGACTGGTACAGCCCGTAAATACTCTCATATTTATTGCGGTAATACCGTCTTTAAACGTTACTTCCGAAACCGGTTCGCCGTTTAGGTAAAGGTCAACTCCGGTTGATAACGGATTGGCTGCAGTTTCAAAAGAAATTTCAAACCATTTTTCCAAATCCGCAATATCTATTAATTTAAGGTTTGTACACCCGCCGAATGCGCGTTCCCCTATTTCCGTTACAACACCCGTTATCTTCACGCTTACAAGACTTGTACAATTAGAAAACGTATATTTGCGGATAGCAGTCACCCCTTCGGGAATAACTATGTTTTGCAGCCCGCTGCAAGATTCAAACGCGCCGGTACCGATGTGCGTTACCGCTTCGGGGAAAGTTATACTTTCTAACCCTATGCAAGATCCAAAGGCATAATCACCGATATAAGTTAACCTATTAGGCAAATTAATGCTTTGTAAATCGCAATATCTGAAAGCATATTCTCCGATATAAGATATGTTCTCAGGTAAAACAATGCTTTTCAGACCGCAGCCGTCGAACATACCGCGAGTGACTCCTTTTATCTTGTCGGGAAGTTTTACGCTCTCCAAACCGCTGCAACGTCTGAACACATATTCTCCGAGAGATATCACGCTGTCCGGTATATTTATACTTTGCAAACTGCTGCAACCGAGGAACGCTTCATTACCTATAGATGTCACGTGGTCCGGTATGTTTATACTTTGCAAACTGCTGCAACCGAGGAAGGTTTCATCACTGATAGATGTCACACTGTCCGGTATATTTATACTTTGCAAACCGCTACAACTGAGGAACGCGTTTTCCTTAATACATATCACACTGTCTGGAAGAGTTAAATTTTTTAGTCTGATGCAGCCGGCAAACGCGCAAAACTCAATTTCCTCTAATCCGTACACTAACGTAACAGTCGTCAGATTGAGACATTCGCAACACATTCTGTCGCTCAAAATTTTTACGCTTGCTGGTATCGATAAGCTAATCAAATTAGAGCACTCGTAAAAAGCACCCCAACCTATCGTAGTTATTCCGTCTTGAATAACTACTTTTTTAACGGTTTGCAACATCGAAAACGCGCGCGGACCGATTTCAGTTACGGGTTTACCTTTATAAACGGAAGGAATGAAGATATCCTCATCGATTACAGTTTCTATCCCCGTACAAACGTAGTAAGTCCCATCTGTGGATAAGGTATATTTAAGCCCTTCCGTAGCCGTGAAATCACCGCACTGCGTACATTGTCCGTTTTCGTAATTATGACCGAGCGCGTCTTTGCGGTCGGAAACAAAACTTACCGTGCAGTATTTACAATTGCTTAAAGTGTAGCCGCTTTCGGTGCACGTTGGTTCGATTACCGTTTTTTCGTACTCATGCTCATGCTTGAAATATCCGCAGCGCGTACAGAGATTATCTGCTCCGAAATCGTGACCGAGCGCGTCGACGTAGTTACCGTTATATCCGCTTCCGCAAGCGTTGCAAGTGTAAGACGTAAACCCTTTACCCGTACAAGTCGGTACGGTGACGGCTTCGCTGTAATCGTGTCCTGATGCGGCTTTCTCCTCATCCTTATAATGATAACCGCAAGAGCAAGTAAATTGCGTATAGCCCTTCTCTACACAAGTGGGTTCCGTAACGGTTTGCGCGAACGAATGACTGTGTTCGATAAGGCATATGTCGCACTTTCCGTCGTTATCCGCGTCCGAATGTGAAGATTTTTCTATTAATTTTTCGTTGCACTTCTCGTTTTTGCATTCACGCCAATGGTAGTCGTTATCGGTTATCCACCCGCCGTAGTCGTGCCTATGTTTGCCCAAGTATACGGCAACCCAAACACCAACCGCCAAAGCAATGCACGTTGCAAGTCCGAGCAGTAGTATAACAATATTTTTCTTCATGATATTATCTTTAAATTATATTGCCGTCGGTGCATTTAACTGTGCACGTCAACTTCAGCCAGTCGGTGTGCGGAATTGCACGCCACTCGTCCATTGTCCCTTTAAAAATTATAGTTTTCAAACTCGTACAGTTTGTAAACGTATAGCTTTCCAAAGCGGTTACGCCCGCGGGCAACGTTATTTCAACGAGATTTACGCATCCGTAAAACGCATAGTTTCCTATCTTGGTTACGCTGTCGGGCACGGTTATTTTTTCCAAGCGGGTATTGCCGAAAGCGTAATTTCCTATTTCCGTTACACTGTCGGGAATTATTACTCTTTTAAAGGTTTTACAGTCCTTGAACGCTCGCTCGCCGATGGCGGTTACGGGTTTTCCGTTAAACTTAGACGGGATTACGATTTCGATATCCGTCGTCGTTCCTATTCCGGTACAGATATAGGAATTTCCGTCTTCAGATAAGACGTATTTAAGCGTTTTGGTTACCTCTTGCTCGTTGCAACGCGTGCAGATATGGTTTACGAAGTTATGCCCGAGCTGAGAGGTATAAGAGAAATTATATACGTAACCGCATTTTCCGCAAGTCCCCACGGTGCGCCCTTTTTCGGTGCAAGTGGGTTCTATCACACTCATTACGTATTGATGCGGAAGCGGGGCGGTATATCCGAAAATATATTCGTAACCGCAGCGTTCGCAAACGCCCTGGGTATAGCCCTTTTCGGCACAAGTAGGCTCGAATACCGTAATTTTAAATACGTGCTTGTGCGTATCCCCGTCATTGCAGTAGACGCTATATTCACCGGTATTTTTATCCCAGTCGGTGCCGGTTACAATCGCGCCCCACTCCGCTATAGTGCCGTCGTAGATAATTTCCGCCAAGCGGGAACAGCCGTAAAAAGCATTGTTGCCGATAGAGGTTATCCCGTGCGGGATAGTTATTTTTTTAAGATTATATCTTTCGCGGAACGCGTTATCGGGAATGGCCGTGCCGCTTGTGATTTCAACAGTTAAAAGCCGGCAAACCGGTATTGCCGAAACGTGCTGCGCGGACAGCGTCACGGTTTCTATTTTGATGCAGCCTTCGAACGCGCTTGAAGATACGTCGGTAACTGTGTCCGGTATGATTAGGGTTTTGATATTTTCGCAATTATAGAAAGCGTAGTTTCCGATTGTCTTAATCGTTTCGGGAATTACCAAGCTTGTCAATCCGAAGCAACCGGCAAACGTGTACATTCCGATAGAATCGACTCCGGCGGGAATTATTGCCTCGGTCAAGCTTTCACACTCGTCGAACGCATAATTACCGATAAACGTCACGCTGTCGGGTATGGTTATCTCTTTCAATGCGGTACATCCGCCGAACGCGTTATCCCCTATGGAAATTATACCGTCGGGAATATATACTTTTTGTATGTTTTTATCGCCCTTAAACGCGTCGTTGCCTATCGTCTTTACGGGTTTGCCGTTGTGGCTTGAAGCAATAACTATTTCCGTAGTTACGCTGCTTATTGCGGGACTTAGCCCGACACAGCTGTAATAAGTTCCGTCATCCGAAAGTGTATACTGCAGTCCTACGGTCGGCATCCAATAACCACACCTCTTACATTCGTGACCCTCGAAATCGTGACCGAGCGGGTCGACGTAATTTTCGGTATAGCGGTATCCGCATTCGCAAGTATACACGGTGTAACCCTTATGTATGCAAGTGGGCGGGGTTACAATTTCGTCGAAGTCGTGGTCGTGCTCCACACCGCACATACTGCACTTGCCGTCAACGTACTTGTGCGCGATAACGTCGGTGTAATTACCTACGTAGCTTATGCCGCAGCTGCAAGTAAAAGTGGTAAATCCCTTTTCCTCGCAAGTCGGCTCCGTAACGGCTTCCTCATAGCCGTGATCGTGTTCGGTGCCGCATATCCCGCACTTTCCCTCTATATAATTATGTCCGCGCGCGTCGGCGTAATCACTTATATACGTATCGCCGCATTCGCAAGTATAGGTCGAATACCCCCGTTCGGTGCAAGTAGGCAAAGTGACATTTTTTTCGTACGCGTGCCTATGCTTGCCGAGCTCTACGTCGACCCATATTCCGATTGCGACGGCGATACACATTGACCAGCCGAGCAACAGAATTGCTATGTTTTTCTTCATTTTTTACATTATAGCACAGCGCCCGTATTGTTGCAATAGAAAAATGATGAATAAGTTTTTTAAGATTATTCATAATAATTGCAACAAGTTAAACATATTGGCTCCCACCGTTACAAAGGAGCAAGGAGGAAAAATGAAAAAAGCACTTAGAATCGGTCTTGTAGCTGTCGCGGTTGCCGCCGTGGGCGGAGCAACGGCCGTATTCAACACGGCATACACAAAAGACGAGCTTACCCCGCCCTTCGTTCAGACTGCAGTATTAAAGCAAGGGGCAAACGGCGGAGAAGTCAAAGAACTGCAAAGACGTTTAAAGGAATGGGGCTACTACAACGGCGCCGTTGACGGTATTTACGGCAAAGGAACCGTTGAAGCTGTCAAAAAGTTCCAGAAAAAGAACGGTCTTACGGCTGACGGCGTTGCGGGCGTTGAAACCTACAAGGCACTGGGTATGAACGAATCTGTCAAGGCTTTGGAGAACAATAAAAAGCCCAGTTCGTCAAATACCGCAAATTCGAACTACACCAGCTCGGATTTATACCTTTTGGCAAAATGTATCTACGCAGAGGCAAGAGGAGAAAGCTACACGGGTCAGGTTGCGGTCGGCGCGGTTATACTCAACAGAGTTGCGTCTTCCAAATTCCCCAACACTATATCGGGTGTAATTTACCAAAGACACGCGTTTACAGCGGTTTCGGACGGTCAGATTAACCTTGAACCCGACAAGACGGCAATGAACGCCGCATCCGACGCTATGAACGGTTGGGACCCCACTTACGGCTGTATTTACTACTACAACCCCGCGGTGGCAACCAGCTCGTGGATTTTCGGCAGACAGACAGTTACCACTATCGGTAAACACGTTTTCGCAATATAGGAGGACATTTAAGTGAAGAAAGTTTCAAGCGGCGCAGAGAAAGCTGAAGAGCTTACGCGCAAAAAATCAACTACTAAAACGACAAAGAAGTCTGCCGACGTAAAGAAAAAACCGGCAACAAAGACGGTTAAAAAGACGGAAAAAAAGGTTAAGAAACCCGCAAAAAAGCTTACCGAAAAGCAGATAGCAAAGAAAAAGGCACGCGAAATGAAGAAAGCGGAGGTCGCTAAAATCAAGGCTGAAAAGAAACAGAGACGCCTTGAAAAGAAGCTTGAAGCAAAGCAGAAGCGCCTTGACAGAATTGCAGCTTTAAAGGAAAAGCGTGCGGAAAGAAAAGAAAAACGCCGTGAAAGGCGCGATATGTTAAAGCACGAAACCAAGGAAGCGCGTGCAAAGCGCGTTGCCGAGGAAAAGAAAGCAAAAATCGAAGCCCGCAACGCAAAGCGCGAAGCAAGGGCGGCAGAAAGACAAGCAAAGCGCGAACACCGCTTAAAGGTACGCGCCGAAAAGAGAGCCGACAGAAAGGAAAGACAGCATACCCCCGGACTCGGCGGCTGGCTTGCGGCGGTTATCGCTTTGGGCGTAACCACCCTCGCACTCGGCACTATGATGACCTTCGGGTGGATAAGAATGAACGGTATGGAAGCCGATATGGCAAGTATCCATATGGAATCTGTTTACGAGCTTAACTCGATAGTCGACAACCTCGACGCGGGACTTTCCAAGGCGAGAGTTTCCAACTCACAAGCAGAACAGATTAAGCTTTTAAACGAAATCGCTATCGACAGCGAAATGGCTGAGGTTATCCTTGAAAGACTTCCCGTTGATACCCAGCTTACGCAGAATATGACTTCGTTTGTAAACAAAATGGGCGACAGCGCACAATCTATGCTGAACACCCTTGCACGCGGAGGCAAGCTTTCCGAAAGCCAGAAAGCAACCCTCGGATATATGTACGAAACCAACCAGCAAATGAAGTCGGTTATCAACGAAATGACCGCGTCCGCTTCCCCCAAGGAGATTATGAACGCCTGGAACGGCAAGGACGGCAACTTTATGGTTAAATCGTTCGGTAATCTTGAAAACAACACTATCGAAACACCCAAAGAGATAAACGACGGTCCTTTCGCCGAAAATATCAAGAAAGTAAGCGCGAAGAACATCGAAGATCTTGAAGAAATCAGCGCAACCAACGCGGAAGAGCTTGCAAGAAAGTATTTTGCAGACTACGGTTTAAGCGACGTTCACTGCACGGGCGAAGCGGTTGCAGACCAGCTTGTATGCTACAACTTAGAGCTTAAGACGAAGGACGGCGATATGTTCGCACAGCTTTCCAAGAAAGGCGGAAAGGTCGTAATGTTCGACAGCTACAAGGACTGCTCGCAGAATAACTTCTCGGTTGAAAGATGTATCGACATCGCCGAAGATTTCCTCAACGATTTGGGAATCGAAGGTATGAAAGCCGTTTGGACGAGTGAAAACGGTACGACTTGTAACCTCAACTTCGTTTACGAGAACGACGGCGTAGTATTCTACCCCGATATGATTAAGGTTAAGGTCTGCGAGGAAAGAGGTATAGTCACCGGTATGGAAGGACTTGCTTACTGCCTCAACCACACTAAGCGCAACGCGGGCGAAGCCGAAATTTCAAAGGCAACCGCAAAATCAAAGCTCAATTCCGAATTTAACGTTGAAGGCTCACGCCTTACCGTTATCCCCATGGAAGGCGAAGAAATGCTTGCTTACGAGTTCTACGGAAACTACGGCGAAAACGATTATTATATCTATATCGACGCAATGACCGGCGAAGAAATTCAAGTTCTCACGGTTGTAGGAACCAAACAAGGCAAAGCTTTAATGTAAGGCAGCGAGCCGCGGGCGGGTATCTTAATTACCTAATCGGTAGACAAACAAAACACAAATCAAACGAAAACGCGCCGAGCGGAGAATTCCGCTCGGCGCGATATATTGTCGGGTCAATCTTATCCTAATACACTGTTTTCACGCAAAGGTATGGTAAACGTAAAACGCCATCCAACTGTAATCTTTGAAAATTACTCCGCCGATTTCTTTGTCGGGTTCATCTGGGAATGCAGGGTATAAGCAACCGCCGTTCCAAACCATTGAAACCACTATATTGCCGCTAAAAGTGCCGTAATATTTAG
Source organism: uncultured Clostridia bacterium (assembly GCA_947174975.1). Taxonomy (GTDB): domain Bacteria; phylum Bacillota; class Clostridia; order Christensenellales; family Borkfalkiaceae; genus Coproplasma. Next base: position 8,168 of record CAMWLA010000010.1, read on the forward strand.
TAATACTTGCATCGTCTAAGCATTCAGTAAATGATTGTGGAATTTGGTGTAAATATGCAATTTTAAGCTCTTCCTTCATTTCTTTACTGAGCTTATCTTCGGGCTTTGTATACAGACCGCTGTAAGGATTTTCTTCACTGTTAACGCCATAGAAATAGCAAGCAAGACTCTTTAAATCGTCTTCATTAAGCCAGCCGTTTTCGCATGCCGTTTCTACGTTATAAAACCTTCCCGTTACAGTTACAGAATCCGAACTATACTCGGTATAATGCAAAACGTAAACGGGCCTTTCTATATCATTAATGAATTCTACACCGCCGATATGTTTTTTAAATGACAGCCCGCAATTAACTTCTGCAACTACGTTCCCTTCATAAGTACCGTAATAATGAATTATTTCAACATCTTTTGGTTCTATAGGTTCTATAAATTGACTGCCTCTGTTATTCTTATTATAGTAAATACTACATAGGTATTTTAAATCTTTTTCGGCTTTTGCAGATAATTCCGTTTGCTGCGTATACGCTCCCGCGTAGGGATTTTCTGCAACTTCATAGCATTCGTACTGACGGCAAGCTATACTTTTTAAGTCGTCCTCTTCAAGTAAGCCCATTCCGTAAGCGGATTCTAAGCTGTAAATCGAAGCGTCGACCTCATTATCGGAAGCGTCGACTTCATTATCGTCCGTGTCGCCGCATCCGACGAACGAACACGCCGCGCCGATTACACAAAAGAGTGTAAGAAACCCCGAAACCAGTTTTTTCATAAAGCCTCCTAATATTATTATATTTTTACTATTTTATTTTGTAACGGCGTTCAACGCAACCGTTCGATATAAAAAAGCGGTGCGTAAACCTTATACAAAGTATTTACACACCGTATTATAAATATATTTTAAGTTTTTAAGTTCACTTCTCCGAACCGACATAAATAAATTCCTTAATTTTATTGTAGCATATGCGGCTCAAAAAAGCAACGGAAATTTTAAAAATATTTCGTTTATCTGTTTATTCCGTCGGGTAAAAGGCTGAAAATTTGGTTGATACTTCCGTCGAGGACGAGGGTGTTTATGAGGATTAAGCCTACGCAAAGTACGGTGACTATGGTCACGGTAATCGAAACTCCCTTTACGCCGAGCTTGGGCATTCTGAATTTGAACACCATCAAAAACGACATTAAAAGATAGAAGAAGCACACAATGCACTTAGGCACGAGAGTTGCCGCAAGTCCGCCGATATTGCGGAACATTATCGCAATGAGGTAGAAAATAGGAAGTCCTATCGCCGCGTTGGTTACGGGAAGCCCCTCGCACGAGGTTCTTCTGCCCGCGTCCGGATTCTGAAGTCTCTTGTCCTCTTCGACGTCGTAATACGCAAGACGGCAAACCGCACAAAGCACGTAGAGAGCAAAAGGTATCATAAAATACCACTCGTGCATGCCCATTCCGTAGCCTATCATAGTAGGCGCAACGCCGAACGCTATAACGTCGCTTAACGAGTCTATCTTGGAGCCGAATGCCTTATCGTCGGGCGTTCGGTTCTTGCGCGTTCTTGCAACCGCGCCGTCGAATGCGTCGCAGACGCCCGATACCCACAGACAGATTATTCCGCCGAAAAAGGGATAGCCCGATGCCGACAGCGCCATTCCGACAATTGCCGCAACTACCGACAGATATGTAAGTATTACTCCGTAATGCCAAAATCCTACAAACTTTTTCATAACTTTTTCTCTTGCTTATTTATTTTCGAACGGCGGAGCCTACCCGCTCGCCGTACTTTACTATGGTTTCAAAATTGTTTTTGGTGTTTTCCAAAATCTCTTCGTCAACCTCTGCAACGCCCTTTTTCAAAAGGACGATTACGGTTGACCCGCCGTATCTGAAAAATCCCTTTTCTTCGCCGCGTCTGAATTGCTTTTTACCGTGGTTGGCTATGCGCCCGATAAGCATTGCGCCGACTTCCATTTGCAGCGCGTCGCCGAAATTATCGGTATGCAGTAAGGTATATTCACGGCAGTTTTCCGAGAATACTCTGCGCCTTTCAAGCGCTTCGTGGCTGACCGTGTGCAGCCTTCCCTTTATGTAAACTCCGTCTTCGGCAGTTCCGCCGTCGAAGAAGCCGTATCTGTGGTAATCGGTGACGGTAAGCCGGTAGATAAGGCATATCCCGCCCTCAAACTCCTTTGCAAGCTGTTCGTTCCTTAAAAGGGAAGTCAAGGTATAATCAAAGCCCTTTACTCTGAAAACGCTGTCCTTATCGATATTGAATACCGAAAGCTTGCCGTCGCACGGACTTACAAGCGCATTGGGGTCGGTATCGACGGGACGGCATTCCGAACGTATTTTACGGTTGAAAAAACTGTCGAACGAGCGGTATTTGGTCTGCTCGTATTCGGAAAGGTCGAGGTCGAAATGCTTTACAAATTTTTTGATAATGCCCGCGGACATACGTGTGTTTAAATACCATGCTATGATATTCGAAAACCACCGTGACGTGCTTATCCGCAATATACCCGCGCCCATTTTGTTGCAGTACATAAATTCGCGTATCTTGGGGGGCTTGATATCGTTTATATCGATCCGCTCTCTCATAAGTTATCCTCTCGGGGCGGTTCTTCCCCCTCAACCGTTTCTGGTTGATTGCCGCCGTTTTCTTCGGAACGTTCATCCGCATCCGCCGCGGGAAGCTTTTTTACTCTTGCCATATGGTAAGTAAGCGTAACTATTCCGCTGACAAGCATACTGAAATAGTAGGAAAACAGTCTTGATATCATAAGCGCCAAAAATATGAACGCTTTGCCGTACATCTGACCGTAAATGTGTATAAAAAGATATTCGTACGCCCCTACTCCGCCGGGAATGGGAATAGAGTTGTAGCCGAACAGCACGAAAGCTTGCAAAACGAATATATCGAGAAAAGGCGCTTCGGGGTCGATTGCAAGGCAGACGAAACAAGGAATAAGCGTCTGCGATACGCGCTGCAGAATATTGAAAATAAGAGTTGTGAAAAGTACTGCGGGCTTGTCCCTAAGTATCTTACGGCATTCGCCGAACTTTCTTACCTCTTCCTCGATTTTTCCCCGCCACTTTTCGGTGTTTTTAACTAACTTAATCTTATTTAAAAAAGTTATAATTCCGTTGCCTAACTTTAATATCGCCTTGCCGAAAAACATACAGCCGATATAAAGTCCCAAAAGTCCCGCTTGTATTACCGCACCGGCAATTACGAGTACTTGCGCGAACACCGCGTCAATTCCGCCGAAGAGCGAGGGGTTAATGCACAGCGCGATTATTCCGATTGCGAAAATCGCAGTGGTATAACCTATGACGTTGACAAGCATTCCGAAGCTTGCCTTGCCCGCACTCATTCCGTCGCGCGCCATATAGTACACTGCCGCGGGCTGTCCGCCCGCCGCCGTCGGCGTTATCGCGGAATAAAAAACGTCCGCGGTGGAATAAGCTACCGGCGAGATAAGCTTGGGTTTATACCCGAAAAAGCGGGCAATTAAGTAAAGGCTTGCCGCCTCGAACAGAATGAACAAAAGCATACAGACAAAAGCGCCAACAATCCAGATAGGGTTGCTGTTTTTGAAGTAGTCGAGTATGTCGCCGAAATTCAGTTCCTTGTGGTTGAGAAAAAGCACTAAAACAGTGACCGCAACCAAAACCGCAACAAACCCCAAATTCAACAGCAAGCTTTTTGTCCTTTTGTTAATCTTTGCCATTTTGCTATCCGTAGCGCAGTTAAAAACGTGCTGTATTTTATTCTACTGTAATTTGAGATTTTTGTCAACAGATAAAATGCAATTAAAAACCCGCGATTGCTATTCGCGGGTTTCTTCTTTTTCAATTTCTTCGTTAATTTCTTCTGTAACTTCTTCGGTAACTTCGGGCTGTTCGGTATCCGCATCCGCAGGTTGCTCATCCGTCGGCGTCTCCGCCTCGTCGGACGGTTGCTCCTCCGCTTGATCCGTCTGATCCGCCAAAGGCGCCCTCTTGCGCTTTTTGATATAGATATGATACGAAAGTGTTACTGCGCCCGTCACCACTATACTGAGATAATACGAAATTACGCGCATTACCATCATTGCAGAAAGTATCACGTGCGTGTCGGGAATGATTATGCCGTAGATATTCAGATATAGGTATTCAAACGCACCTACGCCCCCGGGAACGGGCAGCGAGGTGTATCCGACTATTACGAACGACTGCAGCGCGAACACGCTCCAGAACGAAATTTCGGGGTCGTACGCAAGGCATATGCAGCACGAAATGATAATTCTTACTACGCGTTGTAGGGTGTTGAAAACGAGCGCTTCGATAAACAGCCACTTGTGTTTTTTGATTTCCTGGAAACATACGGCGTATTTGCCGACTTCGCTTGCAACCTTGTTTTTCCACTTTTCTGTATTCTTTACTATTCTGATTTTGGCAAGGAACGAAATTATTCCGTTTCCGCATTTCAAAACCGCTTTGTCGAAGCGCATGCACCCGAATAAAAACAACAGCAAAATAACTTGAATTACTACGCCGAGAATTATAAAGAATTTTGCCCAGAACGGGAACTGCACAAACATTGCGGGGCGCAGACAGAACGCAAATACCGTGAGTATTATCAGCGAAGCGGTGTATGCGACGGTGTTGAACACGAGTGTGAACGAAGCCGAACCCGCGCTCATTCCGTCCTTGACCATATAGTACGCCGCGGCGGGTTGTCCGCCCGAAGCAGACGGGGTTATCGCGGAATAGTAGATGTCCGCCGAAGAATAGGCGATACTCGGAAGCACCTTGCCCTTCTTTTCCAATTTGCGGCTTATCACGAATAAGCTTAAGCCCTCGAACACAACGCCCGCTATCATACAGACGACGGCGATTACAAGCAGCCACCATTTACTGTGTTTTATAAAGTCGAATATGTTTTTGAAGTTTAATTCCTGATAGCTTAAAAGAAGAACGGTAAGCGTTATGCCTATCAGTAAAAACAGAAAAAGGAAACTAAAAAGTTGATTTTTAGCTTTTTTAGATAACTTTTTCATAACCGTCCTCCTTTTGTTTTTTTATTTTACAGTATTTTTATGACTGATGATCGATAATGTCCAGAATTTCGGAAATTCTGTCCAAATCGTCGCGCGAATAGTAATCGATGTAAATTCTACCCTTCTGGTCGTTACCGATTAAGCTTACCTTGGTTTGGAAGGTGTACTTCATACGCTCGACAAGGTTTTTCAGCTCGATAGATGCAAGCGCGCGCTTTTTGCTCTTGCGCTTTTCCAGAATTTCGGGCGGGACGTTGTGCGCGCGTACTTTCTTTTCAAGCTCGCGCACGGACATCTGATTTCTTATCGCCTCGTTTGAAAATTTAATCTGATCCTCCGCGCCCAATACGATAAGCGTTCTTGCGTGGCCCGCGGACAGCTTACCGTCCGAAACGAGTCCCATAACTTCGGGGCAGAGATTTAAAAGCCTTAAAGTGTTTGCAATTGCCGGTCTTGACTTTCCGATTCTTTCGGCAAGCTCGTCCTGCGTCAATTTGTAGTCGGTCATCAACTGCTTCATTGCGGTTGCGGCTTCGATGGGGTTTAAATCTTCACGCTGTAAGTTTTCGATAAGCGAAATCTCTTTGATTTCCCTTTCGCTGTACTTTCTGATAACTACGGGGATGGTTTCCTTGCCCGCAAGCTTACAAGCACGGAAACGGCGTTCGCCCGCGATAATCATATAAGTGCCGTCGCCGTTGTCGTTTACGACTATAGGCATAATCACGCCGTGTTTCTTTATCGAGTCGGCAAGCTCTTTCAAAGCTTGTTCGTCAAAGTTCTTACGGGGCTGGTTGGGGTTTGCCGTGATTAAGTCAATCCGCAAGTCCTCCGCGTTCTTTCTCTCTTCCTCGGTGTAGCCGAACGCGCTTTTGCCGTCAAACATATGTTCGTATGCGTCATCCGTTTCCTTGAATAATTCGTCAAGTCCTTTTCCTAATCCTTTACTTGCCATATTTTCCCTCCGTTAATTTTTATCTTCCGAGTAATCGGTATGGAACCGCTCGTGCGTGCAAGACGAGAACAGCAGCTTTCCCTTCTTGTAGAATGCCAGATCTTCCAAAAGGTTTAAATCGTAATCACTTACAAACTGTTTCAGCCAGTTTACCGTATCTTCGTTCAGTTTTATGTAGAATACCTTCGAAAGCTCGGACGACTGTGTGCAATGCCAGCAGAACGTCACTTCCGTATTTATAAGGTTATCTTTAAGACACTTATTCTCTTCGGTATCAAGCTCTTCGGTCAAGGGGCGGGTTGTCTCCGCTTTTTTAAGCTTGTCTAATATGTAAGCACAAGTTCCCGTAAAGTCCACGGCACTGTAGGCGTGCCACAGCTCGTCAAGCGAAGAATAAATTCTGTCTCCGCTGAAAACGTCGGTAAAACAAGCGTAGCCGTCGTTTGCTTCGATTAAGGTTGAATTCTGTCTGCAATAGTTTTTATACTCGTTTTCGATATCGGCGTAAATCTCTTTGAACGGAGGAAGCTTTTTTCTTTCCTCTTCGCTTACACCCATAAATTCGGTTTCAGCCATTTTGAAAGACTTTTCCTTAACCTTTTTCAATGCTTCGGCTGCAAGCTCTTCACTGATGCGGTTTTCACCGTAGGCACACGTGAGCGAGAAGCTGTCCGCAAGCGGAAGGTACTTTTCAAGCAAGCCCGCCATATCGAGCTTATCGAATTCGAGCATTGCCTCGTACTCTTCCACGGTCATCTTATCTTCGCCGATACCCTTTACGTTGACTTCGCCGTTTTCATAAGCTCCCGCACTTTCAAGGTACTTTAAAAGCTTTTTGTCGTTTTTAAACTTTTTGGTTTCGTCGCCGTAGGTTACGTAACAGCTCACCCTTACGAACTTGTTCTTGGTTATCTTAATTCCCATTACGGGGTCAATATCGATATCCCCGCCGTCACCGTTAAGGGTAACGTGCATAGTCGCGTCAAGCGCCTCTAAAAATTCTCTCTCTTTCATTGTTTGGATAAAAACTCCTCCGTTAATGCTCTGTATGCCTTAGCGCCCAAACATTTGGGGTCATAAAGCATAATAGGCTTGCCGTGGCTCGGTGCCTCGGCAAGTCTGACGTTGCGGGGAATAATCATTTCGTAAAGCTTGCTTTTGAAGAACTTCTTGATTTCCGCCGCAATCTGTTTCGATATTAAGGCTCTGCCGTCGTACATGGTGATTACTACCCCCTCTATCGCAAGATTGGGGTTTAATCTCTGTTTTACGAGAGCTATCGTGTTCATTAACTGGCTTACGCCCTCCAAAGCGAAATATTCGCCTTGCAAGGGTATTATTACGGAATCCGCCGCAACCCACGCATTGATGGTCAAAAGTCCGAGCGACGGCGGGCAGTCGATAAATATAAAGTCGTAGCGGTTTTTCACCTTTTCAAGGGCGTCTTTTAATATCCTTTCGCGGTTACGCTTGTACACAAGGTCAACCTCCGCTCCCGACAAATCGACGTTCGCCGGTAAAAGGTCCAAGTTTTTGACTTGCGTAGGAATTATATTCGCTTCCGCGGAATCGTCCTCGATAAGAACGTTATGTACCGATCTTTTAAGCTGACTCTTGGAAAAACCGAGAGCCGTAGTAGCGTTTCCTTGCGAGTCGATATCGACAAGCAAGGTACGCTTTCCGAACTCGGTACAGTATGCCGCCATATTCACGGCGGTTGTGGTTTTACCCACACCGCCCTTTTTATTTGTAAATGCTATGATTTTTCCCATAATTTTTCCTTTCGTTCTTGCAAAGTTTCACGTGAAACTAATTACTTTTCGTATCTCTTGAAAGGGTTTTCCGCCCTTTCGCTGTCGTGTTCGTCCATATACTTGATAACTTCGTCGTAGGTCTTGCCTTCGATAAGCATATCAACTTCTTCGGTGTAAATGGTTTCGCGTTCGATAAGAACTCTTGCCATGTTGTCGAGAATCGCGCGGTTTTCGCTTAAAAGCTTTCTTGCACGCTCGTGCTGCTCGTTAACTATCTTGCGAACTTCGTCGTCGATCATTTTAGCCGTTTCGTCGGAGTAAGCACGCTGGGTTGCCATGTCTCTGCCTATAAACATAGGCTGCGAATCGTCACTGTAAGAAATCATTCCGAGTTTTTCACTCATACCGAATTCGGTTACCATTGCACGGGCGAATTTGGTTACTTGTCTGATGTCGCCGCTTGCACCCGAGGAAATATCCTTAATTACAAGCTCTTCGGCAACTCTGCCGCCGAGACCCATACAGATATCGTCAAGCATAAAGTTTTTGGAGTAGTACGCTCTGTCCTTTTCGGGGCGGGTCATCGTGAAGCCGCCGGCGTTGCCGCGGGGAATTATGGTTACTTCGTGAACGGGATCGCAGTTGGGGCAAAGCTTTGCAAGAATGCAGTGGCCCGATTCGTGGAATGCGGTAAGGCGTTTTTCCGATTCGGTAACTACCTTGCTTCTCTTTGCGGGACCCATCGAAACCTTGTCGATGCTCTCGTACAGCTCTGCGTTTGTAATAAATTTCTTATTTGCTCGGGCGGCGAGAATAGCCGCTTCGTTCATAAGGTTTTCAAGATCCGCTCCCGAGAAGCCCGCGGTAAGTCTTGCTATCGTCTTGAAGTTGACTTCGGGGGATAAAGGTTTGTTGCGTGCGTGTACTTTTAATATCTGCTCTCTGCCCTTGACGTCGGGAAGGTTTACGTAAACTTGTCTGTCAAATCTGCCCGGTCTTGTTAACGCGGGGTCGAGAATGTCGGCACGGTTTGTTGCCGCAATTACTATTACGCCCTCGTTGGCTTCGAAGCCGTCCATCTGAACGAGTATCTGGTTCAAGGTCTGCTCACGCTCGTCGTTGCCGCCGCCGAGACCCGCACCTCTGTGTCTGCCCACCGCGTCGATTTCGTCTATAAAGATAATGCACGGCTGGTTTTTCTTTGCCATTTCGAATAAATCGCGCACACGCGAGGCACCTACGCCGACGTACATTTCAACGAAATCGGAACCCGATACCGAGAAGAACGGAACGCCCGCTTCGCCGGCAATTGCCTTTGCAAACAGAGTTTTACCCGTTCCGGGAGGGCCTATCAAAAGCACGCCCTTGGGAATTTTCGCACCTAAGTCGGAGAACTTCTTGGGCTGCTTTAAGAATTCTACTATTTCCGCAAGCTCAACCTTTTCCTCTTCGGCACCCGCCACGTCGGAAAAGCGCACCTTGATATTCGTAGATATGCGTGCCTTTGACTTCGCAAAGCTCATTACCTTGCCCGCACCGCCCATTGACGAGCGGATTATGAGGAAGAAGACTACGCACATTATAACTATCATTATTACCGAGAACGCCGTCGAAACCCAGCTTCCCGAATTGGGGTTTCCCCATTCTATTTCAACGCCGTAGCTTTCCCAAAGCTTAAAGGTTTCCGAATCCCACGCGTCCGTTCCGTAAGCAGAGGGACCGTAGAAGTAGTAAGATTTTACCGTGTTTCCCTTTGAGTTATAGGTGTAGCCCGTATACTCGTATCCGTCGACGTTAACGATAACAATTGCGGTAAGCTTAACTTCTTTATTGTCGGCGTCAACGATTTTGCCGTCTTTAAACTTATATTCTTCATGAATAATCGGTTTACCGTCTTCACCTTTGATATTACTGAAAATGTTTCCGCTATCGTCAACGTTCAGCTTTCCGTCGTCACCGTAGTACTGAGCGTTTACAATGTATTGCTGAAACTCTTTCCGGTCAATCTTCTTCGCCCCGCCGTTCATAAGTTGGGTGACGATCACTACAATGAGTGCCACAAGCAGAACAGCCACGATTGACCAAGTTATTATTCTTCCTTTCTTATTCAAAGCAATCTCCTTTTTTTATTAATTCAATGGTAATTTTAACATAAATAAAGTTCGTTTTCAAGCGTTTGCGATACCTTATTTATATAT
>CAMWLA010000011.1 GCA_947174975.1 uncultured Clostridia bacterium
CAACAAGTGCATTACCGTCAATATCTTCGAAAGTTACGTTGAACGTTGCGCCGTTTGACGTTACTAAAATATTCGTGGTATCGCCGTGGGTAATTATGAAATCGCCCATACAAGCCGAAATCTTAAAATCTCCCTTAGCTACAGCCGTTTCGTCAGCAGCCGGAACTGCTATAAAGAAGTCGTCCCAGCTGCCACGGGGCATTGCGATAATACCGGTCGTAGCGTCTACGTAAGCTTCAATTTCGCTCGTCTTACCATTATCGGTGTTTATCATCGTAATCTTTCCGGTCGCGGGATCGGTATATTTGAATACGAAAGAACCATTGAACGGGAAACCGCTACCCTCGCCCGCGCCTTCGTTTCCAACATGAAGGAACGCCGTTCCCCAAACGTAGGTATTTAAAGAACCTTCATCGTCGATTTTGATTTCTATTGCCGAATAAATTTTATCGTCGTAAGGCGCAGCTAATTTATCAGCCGTTTTAACAGTAACGCTGCCGTATACGGAAGTATAAGTAATACTACCAACGTGGTCGTAATCAGCTTCAACCTCTTCGCCCGCCGTCCATACCGTGGTATCTGAAAGTGCGGGAAGTACTTTCGTTTCGGTTGCGCTTTCGTCTTCCGCGCAGCCTTCTGCCGTACATACCTTCTTAGCTTCGCCCGTTTCCGTCATAGTGGGTTTCGTGGTTATCGTCCATTCGCCGAACGTATGCGGTACTTTATCAAGCACAACGTCCGTTACAGCAATTTTGTACGTTGCGTTAATAAAGTTTGCAACGCCGGCATCCTGGTGCGTAGGCGCGGTTTTTACCGTCTTAGCCCAGAAATCCGCATCCGAAAGCGCGGGAACGTCTTCCGTTTGGATATGGTCTTTATTCGCACCGCATACGCGCTGGATTTTGCCAGCCTCCGTAAGGGTCGGGGTCTTATTTTCAACGAAATTCCATGCGCCGTAATCGTGTGCATCAGCATCTACGGGAACGGTAATTTCAACTTCGCCGTAAACGGATTCGAATACTCTCTTGCCCTCCGCCATGCAAGTTGCGGGAACGCCCTTTTCTGCGTTTTCCGTCCAAACTTCGCTGTTGGAAAGTGCGGGGATATCCTCTTCTTTCTCAAACGCGTCGGTATCCTTACAAGTATGGCTTGCCTTGCCGCCTTCGGTCAAAGTGGGATTTTTAGTGATAGTCCACTCGCCCCAGTCGTGCGCGTCCGCGCTTGCGGGAACGGTTACTTCGACTTTGCCGTATACCGAATCGAATACGTCCTTGCCGTCCTTCGTATGGGTTGCTGCAACGCTTTCGGCGGTGTTTTTCGTCCAGACCTTGCTGTCGGAAAGTGCGGGAATATCAACTTCCTCCACGTGTGCGTCCGTAGCCGAGCAAGTATGGCTTGCCTTGCCGCCCGCAGTCATAGTGGGCTCTTTGGTGATTGTCCACTTACCGTAGGTATGCGCGTCCGCGTCCTTGGGCACGGTAACCGTAACGGAACCGTACTCGGAATCGAACGTTCTGCTTCCGTCAGTCGTGTGCGTGGCGTCAACCGCCGCGCCCTTGTTCTCAGTCCAAACCGACGTATCGGTCAGTTTGGGCAAGCTGTTTGTTTGCTTGTCGTCATTGTTTACACAGTCACGCGCAATCGTACCGTCGTCAGTCAACGTAGGTTCAGTCACTATGTACCATGAGCCGTAGCTGTGTTCGTGCTTGTCGTCATCTTTCTTGCCGCAAGCAGCCAGCGATGCACCGGAAGCGCCGATAGTCATTATGGACAATACGGCTAACGCGGCTTTCGCTATTTTGCGCTTTTTCATATATTTACTCCTAAAATTTATTTCTTTTTTATACGCGCGTAAATTCGGTTTCTGGCTTGAAATAGCCTTGCGACGAAGAACTTACGTCTGTAGAATAACACTTTACGGTGTCAAGTCCGACCGCGTCGGTAAACGTGAACACTATGGTTTTTTCGTTCACCTTGACGGTTATTTTGTTGCCTGCAACCGTAAACGTGCCTTCCGTACCCGAATCGGTTGCGAAATCGGGGGAATATTTTCCGACGTCTTCTTCGTATTCTTCCGACGTCGACTTAACGGTAACTTTTCCGTCCGATTTAAACGAGAAAACCGTCGTTGCGCCGTACATTTCCTCTTCGTCTTCCGAAAGGAAAGTATAGCTTGCCGTGAACTCTTTTCCCGCAAAGAGCGAGGCGTCAACCGGCGTATTGCTTACCGTATAAGTTGAAGTTTTTGTATCGATTTTAAATATCTTTACTTCGTTTGCGAAGACGACTGTGATATTAATGCCGTACGCGGCGTACGTGCCGTTTTGCGTGCCGTAAGCTGCATTGCCGAAGCCGTCCAAGGTCAAGGTGTCCGCATCTTCAAGCTCGTAAACGCCTCTTACCGCATCCGCAACGACGAGACCTCTGTCCGCGCCGTCCCAGCCGGTTACTTTGACGAAGTATACCTTACTGCCGTCTGTGAGCTTCAAAACGGAGTCAAGCGCATTGAGATTGCCTTCGACTTCCACTCTGTTGCCGAGGGAAATAGCCGCGTTTGAAAGCATACAAACCGTTGCATCTCCCGCAGTAATTGCGCGCAACGTGTAACCTTCCGTTCCGCTTGCTTTAACCGTACCGGTTGTGAAGCAGTCGGTGAACATTAACGCACCCCTCGCGGTGGCTTTGATAATTCCGTTTGCAAGAAGCTCGCCGGAAATCGTAAATTTGCCCGACGCGCATTCCGCGTTTGCGGTGAATTTACCGTCCGAAATATAGGCGCTTCCGCTAAAGCTTACTCCGTCTAACTCGCCGGAAACTCTGCCGAATTCGTCCAAAATCATAGTCGCGTTTTCGTTTACCGCGCCTCTGCCGTATCTTCCGACAAGCGGGTTGCCGCTGTAAACGTTGTCTAAAATCTGAACTGCATAGTACGAAGATTTAATGCCGCCGTCCATCGGGATATTGATTTTCAGCTGATAGAAGCCGGCTGTTGTGAATCTTATCAGCGAAACGTCGACGTATTTCGTCGTTCCGTCGATAGTGCCGTTTTCCATCTGGTCGTAAGTCAGCAATCCGTCCTTGGTTTGAATGGAAAGCCCGTCAAGCAGTTCCTTTTTAGCGACGCCTTTGCCGAGTACCAAGTTGCCTACTTCGACTATCGCGCCGTCGGTTATTATAGAATTTACGAACCGTTTGCCGACCAAATCAATGCCGGTAATTTCGCGTACTGTTAAAATGTTTTTATAATCAGCCAAAAGGAATTTGGCCGTTTTGCCGTATTCGAACTGCGGTTGCGCGTTGATATACGTAATTTCGATATTCGCGCCCGTCCTCTTGTACGAGAACGCCGTAGTCATATATTTGCTGTCCGTATCGAACATAGCTTCGCCCGTGCCGTAGCCGTCGAAGAAGAAACAAACCTTTCCGCAGACGTATCTGCCGAACAAATCGTCGCGCTCGTCGAGAGTGAAAGTTCTGTTTTCCGTATCGAGACGGAATCTGTATGCATAGGGCGTGTGTTCGTTGTCTGAAAGTCTGTCGTAGACGAGCCACGTATTCTCGCTGTAATCGGGTCCGGCGTTTTTAAGCGAATTCTGCTCGAAAGGCGATAAACTGAATACCTTTACGCCGTCAAGCATGTAAGTTACCGAGTCGTTAAGCGCAACCGTGAAAGTTGCCGTTTTGCCGTTTACGGTGCCGCTGAACGCCATACCCGCAAAAGCCGAAACCGTACTTGCCGACTTGTTTATTGTTGCCTTGGTATTGCTTGTCATCGTGAACGGATAGCTCGCACCGCCGAGATTTACGCTTGAAACGACACCCTTTTTCTGCTCGAAATCGGGCAAAAGCGCCGCAAAGCCGAAAACCTCTTCCGCGTAGTACGTATCCGAACCGCTTTTGGTAAGGAAAGTGGTTTTCATTCCGTACCAGTAATAATTGCCGTCGTCTACCGATTTAAGCTTTATGAGATCAATCGTGTACGAATTCGCAGATACGACGAGATTGCCCGTCGAGCTGGTCTGCAAAACGTTGTTGCCGTTTACGTTTGAATTTATCTGAACGTAGCTTTCCGCCTTCCACTTGTCCTCGTTGAAATAAACCATAGGACGCCGTCTTTCATGATATGTAAGACGAAGCGAATTGTCGGGGTCAAGCGTGATAATGCCGTCTTCGTAGTGGAAAACGTATTCGTTTGTATAGAGACGGATAGTAAACGTGCTGTCGTCGATAATAGAAATTATCTCCGCCTTGTCCGTACCTATATAAATATCGCCGTCACTGCCGACTGTCAGATCGCGCAGGTTATTAACCGCCGCGCGCGAGCTGTACGCCGTGAGTGAATATTCTCCCCAACTCTCGTCGTAGTCTACGTCGTTGTCATCGTCGTCGTTGTAAGGCTCTATCTCGGTAAGCAAGGTTTTGTACGTCCCCGTCATTGCCGAGTCGATAACGACCGCTTTCGACTGAGCCGTAACGCCCTTGTAGGTTGCCGTAACGAAATAGATACCCGCGTTGAACAAATCGATTTTACCGCTTAACATATCGTCGGTCACGGGTACGTTAACGCCGTTTTCGGTGATAGTAAAAAGGTCTCTTGCGTAAACGGTGGTTCCGCTGAACACGACCCTCTCTCTGCCGGTAACTTCCACGCCGTTATCGACTCTTATAGAGTACGCCACTCTTATAGGGTCGGAATCGGGACCGTAGACGTAAACGTCTATTTCCACGACTTGTTCCTCGGTAGTGGTGAAGTTAACCGCGGGTGAAACCGTCTGTACGTAGCAAGTTGTTATGTCCTGACCGTTTCTATCCTCGTAAGGCATACGCGTTATGCCGTTAATGACGATTTTAAGGTTGTTGTAAACGTTGTATCTAGTAGTGCCCGCGGGCAGAACGACGTTGTCGTTTAAAATATCGATAGAATACTGTATTTTCTTTTCAACTACTTTGTAGGTAATCGTCTTTTCGAAATAATCGAATTTAACGCCCGACATACCGTAAGGTTTGGTGTTGTAAGGAACTTTCAGCGTGACCTCGTATTCGCCCTCAGTCGTAAAATCTAAGCCGTCGGTATCGAAATACGAAGCGTGTAGATTTGTGAAGCGGATTCCGTTGATTATCACGTTGAAATCGGAACCGAAATCGTACGCAGCCATATCCGTGCCTTTTTCGATCAAAACGATGTCCGAACCCGCGTAGTTTATAATAACGCCGAGTCTTATCGTTACGGTTGCGGTTTCCTCTCTTCCGCCGTAGTTGAGGGTGATTATGTTTTCGCCCTCTTTGGAATAGTCAACCGAGCCCGTAATCATATCGTCGGTAACTTCGATTATCTGATTGCCATTCTTTATCGAGAACAGCGACTTTAAGTCGATATTTTCGCCGTTGGGATAAGTTTCGATATTTTGTGCGGTTATGCTGAGCTGAGTTTTTTCAACCACTTTGATTTGCGCGGTTGAGCTTGCCTCTCTTCCGTTTCTTTCAAACGTCATCGTAACGGAATAGGTCTGCCCCTCCTCGGGGTCGGAAACCGACGAAGCGTCTATGTATTCGGGAAGCACTTTTACTGCCACTTCGCCTACGTAAAGCGAGAAAAGCTTCGTGTAATCGAAATCAGCCAAGTCCTCTTTCGTCAGCTCCAAAACGCCGTACGAATTTACGATTTCTATCGCGTTCTCGTCGATTACGGTAACCTTTAAGGTTTCGCTTTTTCCGAAAAAGCTTACGGTGTAAGTGTACTTACCCGCTTCCGCCTTGACGTCGGTTGTTACCATCGCGTCGGTTATCGCAATTTTTTTGCCGTCCGCCGTAAGCGCAAACAGCGCTTTGAAATCGTAACCGTCAACGTCCGACGAGTTTATCTTGATTTCTGTCTTGGATAGAGTGAACTTCTTTTCCGAAGCCGTAACTTCTACGGTGTAAGACGCCGTCTTATCCTTGTAGGTGCATACGACCTCGTATCTGCCCGCTTCCGCCTTTACAGCCGAAGAATCGACGTAGTCTCTTGCGGACAGCCACTCCGAATCGTCCCTTATGAGGAAATATCTTGCAAAATTGAAGCCGTCAACCTCGTAATCTTTCAGTGTAAGATTATCTTCTAAAGTTATGCTGATAACTACCTTGTTATCCTCGGGTTTTACCGCACCGCACTTGCATTCGTTATTCTCGCCGTATTCGTGTTCTTCCGGCTCCAAATCGGGGGCGTCGCAATCGTCGCCCTCGCAATGACCTGTATGCGTGCCGTTGTTGTTATCCGTATACGTGTAATTATGTACGTGTTTCTCGGGTTCTTTAGGCTTATTGGGATCGTTCGGGTCTACTATAGGGGGCTTGGTATCGTCCGACGGATCGTTTTTATCGCAAGCCGAACAGCCCGAAAGCCCCGCCGCTGTTGCCAATGCCATCAGCATTGCAACAAATTTTAATTTTTTCATAATAAGCTCTCTTGAGCTTTCCCCCTCCGCCGCAAACTGCGGCGGAGAGATAAACTCTTGTTAATTAATTTTAAGCGTTGGGTGCTACGTTCCAATCCTGGTTGTATCTGAACATACCTACTTTCATAATGTCAACGTCGAAGAATCTTGTGCCGTTGTTTCCGATTACTATCATAATGTTGCCGTTGACGTAGGTAGTGTATCTGTCGCCCCAATACGTTTTGCCGCTGTTAGCCGCAGATACAGAGAATCCGTATTCTTCAAGCTCGGCAGTAAGCGCATTGATATACTTCGCATAAATTGCGTCGTTTATCTTCATATTCTCGTCGTATTCGTCAATCGAAATCTTGAGAGAAATGTAATCTTTATAGGTAATGCCGCCGCCGGTAGCCGTATTGTCCTCTTCCTGCCAGTCGAAGAAAGGTCCGGATATGGTGTCTTCGAACACGTTAATGAACGCTTCGGGCTTGGGAAGATTTGCAGCTTCCTCGCCGTAAATCTGATCCAAAAGAACGTCTGCCTTAATCTCGTCGTAGCCGCTGAGAGTAGAATGGTCTTTGTGGTAGTATCTTACGTCGTACTGGCTCCACTCGGTCTTGATCTCTCTTGCAACGTAGCCGTCGAAGGTGCCTTCGGGGATAACCGTAGTGCCTACGGCGGAATAAGTGGTTTCGATTACTCCGAGGTAAGTACCGCTGATGAGATCGTAAGGGAACTGGGTTGAAATAATTCTTGCGGGATGCTGAACGCCGTTGTCATCTTCATAAGCGTCAAGAACCATAATTTTAAGCGAACCGTATGTTGCGCCCTTTGCGTCCGCAGCATAGCTGTGCGCGGAAATCTGCATAGCAACGTCTCTCGAAATGGAGGGTTCGCGGAGAGTGAAGGTGTAAAGGAATACGAAGTCTTCTTCTCCTTCCTCTGTACTGCCCACGTTTACTTCAACGCCGCCGTCATACTTGAATAAGTTTGCAGAGAAGTCGAATTGAGGCATATGATCGAAGATATTGCCCTTGTACTGTCTTGTACCCTCAAGCTCGCCGATGCCGCCGTTGTATTCGAAGAAATCGTAAGTATTCTCGTCAAGCTGTTTGTAACCGCTGTACTGCGTCCAGTAACTGTTGCCGTCCATAGTCGAAGTATACTGACCGGTACGCGCAAGTAAAATCGCGTCCTCGGTTACTTGACCGACAAGTCCTACCTGACCGGTTGCGGACGTGCCGTTTGCAGCGGTAGTCTTGTAAGTGGAAACCGAATCAACCGAATAGTCGCCCTCGTCTATCGAAGGTGCTTGAACGGTGGTTTCAACTGCCTTGAAGGTGTAGTTCTTTGCGCCCTTCATAGCGGCAAGCGCTTCACTAAGCGCATTTACGTGCTGAGGAGCTTTATAAGGCGTGGGTTCGGGAACTTCGGTTGTGCCGACGTTCGTGAAGTAAGCCGTAAGCGTAGTGTACTCTACGAATGTTGCGTCCTCAGCCTTTACGTCCTCGCCGTAGAATGCAGAAGTAACAGCGTCCATCTTAACGATTTTCTTTACGCCGTCAACGTCTTCGACTGTAAGCTCGATCTGCTCTAACGTGTCGCTGTTGCCGAGCATCGGGGTAAGCGAATATGCAAGATAAGTTCTTAAATACAAATCTTCGATAGAAGTGTTATCGAACTTATAAACGTAAACTCTGTTTAAAGCGTCGTACTCCCAGCTATCTTCGATATTGGTACCGCAAAGCTGTGCCAAGTGGTTCCACATATGCTGGTTCTGCCAAAGTGCGGGAACGCTGTTATAGTCGGTTACGGGTTTCTGGTCAACTTCGTTGTGAAGATTTATAAACACTTCGTCGAAGGTGTAACCGGTGATTCCGCCGACCGTAGCCGTAGTTTCCGAACGGCGGTAATTGTTTATAGCCTCGTCCTTTCCGCCCTTTTCGTTCCAAGCGCCGTACCAAGCGCCGTCGGACATCATTACCGTATATTCGTACGTTCTCGAAGCGTCGTTTTTACCGTCGCCGGCTATATCAAGGTGAATATCCATAACTTCGCCCGTTACGGTAATAGCGCTGTTGCCGAGTTCTTCGAACATTGCGGTAGTCAACTCGCCGACTTGACCGCTGATTTTGGGCGCCTTGATAGTTACTACTACCGAGTCGGTTACCTGCCCCGAAACGACCGAGGTTGCAGTGATGAAAACCGCCTGATCGATTTTGGGGGTTCTGTTTGCCTTAAGTGAAAGCACGCCGTTCTGATTCATGTCGACGTAAGAAACGCCGTCGCCCGAAATCGTCCATACTACCGAAGTATCGGGAAGGCCCTCTATTGCTGCGGTTGCATGGATAGTTTCGTCCGTACCCGCGTTGATTACGTTTTTATCTACGCTTACAGAAATAGTTGCCTTGCTGATGTCAGTGCCGGGCTTGTCGTCTTTTTCCGCACCGCACTTCTTGCACTCGTCACCGTCGCCGAAATCGTGTGCTTCGTTTGAGATATTTTTATTATCACATTCGCCCGCCGCGTTACATACGCCGTTATGGGTTAAGCCGTCTTCGTTGTCGGTATATGCGTAATTGTGTACGTGTTTGTTGGGGTCGGGTTTTTCCGCACCGCACACACATACGCCGTCCGTGCCGAACCTATGAGATTCGTTAACGATATTCTTTGCGTCACAGTCGCCCGCGGCGTTACATACGCCGTTGTGGGTGTAGCCGTCTTCGTTGTCGGTATAAGTATAACTATGTACGTGCTGGTTGGTAATCGGCGGATTCTTTTTGTTATCATCATCGTCGTCGTCACCGCATGCCGTGAATGCAAACGCCGACATTCCCATAGTTGCGCCCAAAATAAGCGTAACTATTGCTTTGCCTAATTTTTTGATTTTCATTTTATATTTCTCCTGAAATTATTTTTATATTAAACTGTTTTCCATATATAAATACAGAAATCCAGAGAGCTGTCAACAGGCATTGCCGAAACGCTGCCCTTTACGTACTCGCCGTATTGGTTCTTTACAAATCCCAATCTTACAAGATATTCTTGCGCAGATTTAATAGTGCGGTCAATCGTTCTGTCCGCTTCAAGCGGTACGTCGTAGTACAGCGTAACCGTGGGAACTTGCATCGTCGTGCCGCCGGGTTTACGGTAATTTGCAAGCGCAAAGCCGAACGTGTCGCCTAAGATTTCGCCGAAGAACGGTAAATCTTTCACGCCTTCCTCGCCGAACATTTCGGTGAAGTAGTCAAGCGCGTTGACTTCCGCGTCGTTTCCGCCGTAGGTTTCGTCGATTACCGTAAGCTCAGCCCAGCTTGCGGGAGGCGTTCTCGGAACGTAGTTGCCGTCTTCGAAAAGCTCGCTCTTAAACGTGTCGGGCATTTCCGCCGTGTCGAAGTCGGAATAGCTTACAACCATTTCGCCGTACATATCGCCGAGGAAATAGAAAAATCCGGTCTGCACGATATATCCGTTCTGCACCACTACGAAAGGCGTGTAATCCGCAAGCATATTGTAACGCATTGCGAACAGTCCGTATAAGGGCCAGTCGTTGCCTACGCCGTAGTAGAAAGTGCTTGCAACGTAACTCATAACTTCGTCTACGAAGTAAACGTCCGCCGGCTCGCCCTTGAACGTGCTTTTCGCATAGGAAGTGAAAATTTCCGGTGCGAACGCGAACGAAGCTTTTGCGTTGTTCATATCGCCGTCGAAAGCGCGGGCTGCAACGTATCTGTCGTTTTCAGCGTCGTAGTTGTAGCTGTTGTAGACGTCTTCGCTTACTCTGTGGAAGCCGTACTGTGCGTTCGGCTTCATAGTAATCGTTTCGTTGCCGTCGTAGGGTTCGAAGAAGTAATCGCCGTCGGTTACCGTTTCAATGAAACCGCCTACCGAATAACCCGTAGCCATATGCGACGAAAGCTTAACGTCAAGCTTGTAGGTTTCAAGCGCACGCATATTCTCTATTGCCGTCTGCAAGGTATCGTGGTCGATATGCCCGCCGTCGGTAGTCATAGGATTATGCTCGTACTTGCTTATTTCGGGAACTTCTACGTTTCCCTCGCCGCAGTTTATGTAGCTGTAGAACTTTTCAACCGCTTTGTAGCCTTCAACTACCGTCAAGCTTGCGTTGCTTTCCGCGTAAATCCCCAAAATTTCTCCGTTCTCGATAATCAGTCCGAAACGGCTTACGTCAAAATCGTAAGGGGATGCGGAAGCAATCAATTTCTGCGCGGTTTCGTTGCCGCGGCCCTTGTAGTAGTAGCGCCAGTCGTCCTCGTTGAATTCGAAGTCGCTTGCGTTAAGCCCTTTGAAGTTGTTGTACAGTCCCGCTTCCTCCCAGCTTACGGGGTTGCCCGCTTCGTCGGTCATGGGATAGTACTCTTCCTCGTTCATAAGGCTTACCGCCACTTGCTGGGCAATTCCGTCTATCTTTCTGTAATTGATACTTGCCGTATAGCCGGAGTTGTCAACGTAGCTTGCGTGCCAGCTGTCGCCATTTTCCTCGTCCACCTTCATCTGGGTGGAAATGCCGTAAATGTTAACCGTTCTTACAAATCTTTCGCTGAGTCCGAAGGTATACAAGTCGATATCCATATAGCCTTCGAAGCTGATATAGTCGTCTTTAACGGTAGCAAGCATTTCGTCTGTAAGCACGGGTTTTAACGCTACGCAGATAACAAGCTCGGCAAACTTTTCCTCGTTTTCGACGCTCGTTGCTCTTACCGTTACGTCGTGGTCCTCGGTAACTTCATTTGCGGTGAATTTTCCGTCCTGGTCGAGGGTTGCGTATTCTTCGCCGTCCTCTATTGACCAGACGATGTCCTTGCTTGTGCTGCCGTCGGGGTAATTAACCGTTGCGGAAAGCACCGTTTCTTTCCGGCTGCCCACAAGCTGACTGCCGCTGATGCTGACCGTCAGATTTTCGATGAACGGGTCAACAACTATCGGAAGACCTTTGCCCACGAAAGTTTTTGTTTCCGTTGCGGCTGAATTATCGTATCCTTTTGCAACTGCGTATACCGCGTAAGTGAAGTCGTTTACAACCGAACCCACTTGATAGCTTGTTGTGCTCGTTCTGTAACCGTGTCCGTTGAGCACAACTACGTATTGCTCTGCGTTTTCAACCGCGCTCCACGTAATTAAGCCGGTGTCGCTTACGTATACGTTTTGGGGCGTTGCAAGCTTTTTCGTCTGTTCAATCGGCGGATTCGTGACGTCCGGAGGATTGTCGGTTGTGTCACCGCATCCGACGAATGCCATCGAAAGCGTGAACGCCATTATAATGCAACTTAATTTTTTGAATATTTTCATTTAAAGCTCCTTTAATACCCGTAAGTTACGGTAACGCTTACCGTCCTTTGCGAGGTATTAGTATAGGAATATTCCGCTTTGGTGAGATTTCCGTTTTCAAAGTCGATAAACACGGTCATATCGGACGACGCCGAAACCGGTTTTGTCAAAACCTCAGAAATCTTCTTATTCGGAACGGTACAAGTCAAATCGCCGTCGGAGATATTGTACTCGGACACAAGCTTTTTGGTAAGCTTTAAGCCGATAAGCGTTTCCCCCGTAACGTTTTCGACGGTTGACGTCGAGGTCGTTGTCGTATCGCCGAAATCTTCGGCAAGCGTCGTTTTAACGTCCGTTATCGAAGCGCGGTGGCTTGACGTATCTATGTCCATACGGCGCGTAAAGCTGTAAACCGTGGATCCGCGGTCAAGAAGCTTTATTTCCGCGTAAACGGTAACCGCTCTGTCCGCGGAAGATTTCATATCTTTGATGTAATCCGAAACGTTATCCTTTCCGCAAGCGGTAAAGCCGATTGCAGCCGCGCCGAGGGCGCAAAGACTTAAAATTATAAACTTATTCTTTTTCATAATTGCACCCTCCTTATAAACCTAAGCGTTTTTTCGCTGCGTACGCCGCTACGCTTAAAAGTGATACGGTTGCCGCAACCGCCGCCGCTGAATACGCAAACGCGCTTATCGCAGCATTAGCGGCTTCGTCGCCCTCGGCTATTACGGAATTTACGTATTCATTGCCGGTGACGTATTCGTTGTACTTTTCAAGCAGTGCGCTGAATTTTTTGTATTCGTCCGTATAAGCCAACAGAATTTTTTCGTCTGACGTAAGCGTATTGATTTCGCCGTTGATTTCGCGGAGCATATCTATCTGGGATACGGAGAAGTTATCGGAAAGCGAGTTGAGCTTTGAGAGAATGTTTTTGAAATCTCTGCCCGCCGTTCCGACCTGCAATTCGGTAAGCGTTGTCTTTGCGTCCCTAACCGCCTTAATAAGCGCGTCCGCTTCGTCCCTACTGTAACCGAACTCGGTAAGGTCCTGAGTCATTGCGTTGAGCGCCGTTATCGCGCTGTTTATTACCTTAGCGTCGGAAAGAACTATATTGCCCTTTAACGCCGCAACCTTTTCCGCGTTGTCGAGGAAGGTTACCGTATTTGCGTCCATTGAAACGTATTCCGTTCTCGAAGCGTAATCCACTTTTCCGAAGCAAGCTTCGTAAACGGCTCCGTCATATCCGTCGGTTGCATTTGCGGACAGCACCATTCTGATGGGATTTAAAGAACCCGCAAGTCCCTTGAACGTGTAATAGTAAAGCTCGTATCCGAACAAGTTGAACTGGTTGTGTAAAAGCTGATATCCGGGTGCGTCCTCCGCAAGCTCCGCCGTGGGGAAGTAATCCTTTTCGGCTTCCGCATTTACGGGATAGTACTGCGTTTCGAGTACGGGCGCCGTGTAGGAATTGAACTCAACTTCCGCAAGCTTCGTATAACCGTTAAACGCGTAGTTGCCTATCGTCTTTAACGAATCGGGCAAAACGATTTTGGTTATATTCGTGTTGCGGTTGCCCGCGTAAATATCGATGCGGACGGTGCCGTCCATTACGGTAAGCGTTGCGTCGGTCATTCCGCCGGGAACTGCCTTCAGCTCGAACTTGCCGGAAGGCATCTTCGTGTAAAGCACTTTGTCGGAAAGCGTCGCGTAGCCGTTAATTTCGCCCGTCGTCGCTTTATCCGCGCCGTAAGCGAACTGCTGAAGTGATAAACAGCCTAAGAACGCCATAGGACCGACGTATTCGATATCGCTGCCGAATACGAATTCGGAAAGTAAATAGTTTTTGTAGAAAGCCGCTCTTCCTATATATTTAACGTTGGGAGCGTTGAACACAGACATACTCGTGTGGCTGAACGCGCTGTCGCCGATATAGGTAAGATGGTTTGCGTTAATTCTCGTAACCAAGCCCGAATTTTCGAACGCGTTTGCCCCGACGGTTTCAGACGCCGCAAGGTTTACGGTTACGAGGAACGAAGTATCGTAGAACGAATATTCGCCGAAAGTTTTTACTTTGTTGAGATTTATTGAAGTAAGGCTACCGCAGCCTCTGAAAGCGTACATACCGATTTCGGTAACGGTTTCGGGAAGTACTACTCTTTGAAGGCTTGAACAGAATGCAAAGGTAAATCCGTCAATCTTTGTTACGGTTGCGGGAATAGTAATTTCCAAAAGTCCCGCATTGCCCATGAATGCGCCCATGCCGATTTCTTTAACGGAGTCAAGCGCTATTCTGTCGAATATGGGTGCGCTGCCGTTCTGCGACTGGCGCGAGAATGCGCCTTCGCCTATCGTTTCAACGCTCATTGCGTTGATTACGTTAGCCAGTGCCGAGCAGTCTGCAAACGCGTATGCGCCTACCGTCTTTACTCCCGCCAAGTCTACTTTTGTCAGCGAAGTACAGCCGTAGAAGGTTTCGTTTTCGATTTCGCCGTCGGTCTTGCTCAAATCGATTTCTCTGAGCGCCGTTGCCATTGCAAAGCAGTCTGCGCCGAAGTGAACGCCGCCCGCTGCGGGCATATTCACCGTTGTAAGCGCGGTGCAGTTCTGGAACACGCCCATTCCGAAAGTCGAATTTGCGCCTATGGTCACTTCCGTCACTTTCGACTGGAAGAACGCGCCTTCGCCGAAGGTTGCATTCGCGCCGAGAGTAATTTCGGTAAGTCCCGTATTTGCAAAGCCGTAGTCGCCTACGTTTTTAAGCTTATCGAGGTTTTCAACTTCGGCAAGCTCCGTACAGCCGTTGAAAGCTCTTTCGCCGACGTATGCTTTCGTTGAGTTTGCGATATCGGCGTTAAATACAACCTTTGTAAGTTCTTCGCACTGATTGAATGCGTAGTCGCCGATAACGATATCTTTATTTGCAAAGGTTACAGAGGTTATCTGTACGCCCGCAAACGCGCCGGAAGCTACTTTTTCGTATTTCGCGTCAAGCGTGAAATTGCCGAAATCTTTATTGTGAGCCGCTAAAATCACAGTCTTGCCGTCTTTGGAAACGAGCAGTGCGCCGTCTCCGTCAACAGCGTAATTCTTGTTGTCCGCAGCTACCGTAAATGTAGTAAGCTGAGTGCCGTCGAACGCAAGCGCGCCCGTTGCCTTGATAACCGTGTTTGCCTTTAATACCAAGGTCGTAATCGCGGTATCCATAAAGCAGTAATCGCCGATTTCCACTGCACTGTCGGGAAGCGTGAAGCTTGTAAGCTTTTCGTCCGCGTAGAACGCTTGCGAGCCGATGCTGTCGACACTGCCCTTGAACTCTACCGTTGCAAGGAGAGGCGATTGACAGAACGCGCCCAAATCGATAGTTAAAACGTCGTTGTGGAAAACAACTTTTTCAAGCTTTGAGCTGCGTGCAAACGCGTACGTGGGAACGTTTTTCGCGTAAATATCAACCGATTTAATCGCGGTATTTACAAACATTTCACGGCAAAGCTTTGTGTCTTTGTTCATTTTAACGATAGCAAGCGCCGTGCAGTCCTTAAACGTTCTGCCCACTACGTTAAATCCGCCGGTTACTCTGACAGTTTCCTCAGTCGCATTTCTCAAATGCGTTAAGTCAACTTCGGTCAAAGTTTCACAGCCTTCGAAGCCGCTTGCGCCTATCGAATAACACTTCGTAAGGTCAACGTTTTCCAGTTTCTTACAGCCGTGGAATGCGTGCGCGCCTACAACTTCGACTCTGTCTAAATTGATTTTGGTAAGTTTTTCGTCCTTGTAGAACGAGTATTCTCTCACGAACTTAACCGTTTCGGGAAGCACGACTTCGGTAAGTCCCGAACAGTTATAGAACGCGTATTTCTGAACGTCCTCTACTCCGTAGGGAATAACTACTTTCGTAACGGAGGTGTTCATTGCGGGAATCTTGTTTGCGTCGTAGTCGTCTTCGGTAAGCTCGATAGATCTGTCGGTATCGTACAGACAGAACGCATACGCGCCTATGTACAAAATACCTTCGTCGTCGGGAATTACGACTTCGCCGCCGAGTCCCTTATACGCTACGAGCATTCTGTTTTCGATTATGAATTCACTCTTAACCGTAACTCTGATTCTCGCCTTAATGTTTGAACCCTTTACGTTTAAAATTATTATCGACGTTCCTTCTTTAAGCGCCGTTACCGTGCCGTCCTCGTCGACGATAGCCACTCTCGTGTTCGTCGATTCGTATGAGAATTCACGGCTGTCTTCAACGTACCACGGTTTAACCGCATAGCTTAATTTGATTTTTTCACCGGGGTAGAAGCTTACTCCGCCACTTAAGCTCGAAACGTAAACTCTGTCGCCCGTGTCGCCGATTTCGCTGGTCTGAGCCGCTCTGGAATATGCGAACACTGTATCGAAGTAAATGAAGTCAACCGATTCGAGTTCCGCGTCGTTCACGTTTGCCGCAGCTCTCTTTATACCCTTTCTCGTAGATGAAACAGCTTCGCGTTCCTTGACGTTAATCGTCACGGTAGCTTGCTTGCCGTCCATCATCTCGGTTACGGTAACTTGCGTTTTGCCCGCTTTGAGGCATACGGCTTCACCGTTTTTGAATTCCTTGGTTATGACGTCAGCCTTAATAACGGAAGTGTTGTACGTCGACCATACGAGGTATTTGAGATAATCTTTGTCATCGTCGAGCGTTGCGTCCGTCGAATATAAATATTCGGTTAAATCGATAACGTCGCCGACGTAAGCGTTAATTACGTTTAACGGTCTGCCGCTCGCCTTGCCGTTCGAAGTGAACTTGAAGTCGCCGCGCGTGCCGGGAAGCTGACAGATATAGATATTCGAATTGAGCGCGTAGTCGTCGATAGAGAACGCAAGCGCGCTGCCGATAAGCTCGTCTGAATAGAGTGCGTCGAGATAATCGGTAATTTCAAAGCGAACCTTGTTATCCGTTCCTCTCGTGCTGTACACGGGGATTGAATTGTCGCTTAAAAATGCGTAACTTGAACTCGAAGTGAAAGCTATGGGGCTTATCGACTGAACGTACTGGTTATCGTAAACCGTCAAGGTTAAGTAGAACCTATCCTTCTTTAACGAGTCGTCGTATTCCTTTTCGTAGAAAGCTTCCTTAATGATGGGAGCTTCATTATCGAGATAGAAATCGAACGAGAAGGAATTTCTTACGTTGGTGGAAAGACCGCCGTCCTCGCCGAAGTCAAGCTTGCCTTGCATCTTGAACTCGTACTGTCTGTTGTTTACAAGTCCTATACTTCTCGAGCTGATTTTCAAGAACTCGTAATAAGGTATAGGCGTTCCGCCTTGTGAAAACGCTTTATTTGCGTTGTAGTCGGTATGGTCGTATACGACTTCGCCGGTAATCTTATCGGTAATGGTAAATTCCATTTCCTTTGCGCCGCGCAAAAGTCCCGCGTATACAGCCGAGATACCGTCTATACAGCCGAGCATATCGGAAATCGCGATATGGTCTTCCGTTGCGGGAATTGCGTCGTAAACGGTCGTATCGAGGTCGTACAAGAAAGTACCGAGGGGTATTATATAATTATAGAAATACGAACCGTAAGGCGTTGTTGCGTAGTAGTCCGCCTTTAATTTGTCCTCGTCGTCGATACTTGCGTCGTGCGCCTGCGACTCAACTTCGTAATAAGTTTTGTCGAACATGGGCGCTTCCGTCCAGTCGCCGAAGAATGCAAGATAAGGCGCGTTG
>CAMWLA010000012.1 GCA_947174975.1 uncultured Clostridia bacterium
AATTAATCCTATGCTTGCTTGTAACATGAATGCTACAATCAAATTTAGCACTAATGAAAATATAGAATTTAATATTAAAGATTGTATATACAAAGATAGTGAGAAAATTATTAAATTCATTATCGGATTGATTAAAAAATAAATATGCCGAGTTATCCTACACGAAAAACAAAAAACGGAACCGTTACAGACGTACGATTCCGCATAATAGACGAGAACGGTCAAGAAGCTCAACGTAGACTTTGCGGCTATCAGAATAAGCGCGCCGCTCAGCAAGCTTATCTTGACTTTATGAAGACATATACTCCGCCTACTTTTCAATTAAAGAAAGACGGTGTATATACCTTTGACGAGCTGTTCTCCCTTTATAAAAGAAAAATGGAAGCTGAGCTTGCCGTTTCATCCTACTATGATTTAAACTGGATATTCGACAAGTATATCACTCCGTACTTTTCGGGCAAATCTATTCCGACGTTGAAAAAAGCGGACTACACGCTGTGGCAAACTGAACTGTGGGCGACTAAAAACCCCAAGACCGGTGAATTTTATAAAAAGAATTATCTTTCAAAAATCCGCACTACTTTAATGACATTTTTAACTTGGTGCGAAGATACGTTTGATATCCCTAATCAATATGCACACGTAAAAAAGCCCAAACGCAAAGAAATGAAAACGGAAATGGAAATTTGGGAGCTGAACGAGTTTACCAAGTTTCAGAACACCGTCGATGATATTGTTTGGAAAACTTTTTTTATGAGTCTGTTTTATACGGGTTGCCGCGTCGGGGAACTGCTTGCTCCTTCCGACTCCGATGTCATAAAAGAAAACGGTAATTACTTTATTTCTATTCGTAAAGGACTTACAAGGAAAACGGCGAATACCGAAGATAAGTATTTGATTACTGCACCCAAGACTTCCACCTCTAACCGCAAGATACAGCTGCCAGAGGTCCTTGCGGCACAGCTTGAAGAATACCTTACTTATAAAAAAGAAAACGGAATCCCTTCCGCTTTTCTATTTGGCGGCGAGTCACCTATACCGCAACGAACCTATCAAAGATATTTCGAGCGGTATACAAAAGCAGCCGAACTGAAACACATCCGTATTCACGATCTACGGCACTCCCACGCTTCGATGCTTATTCATCTTAACGTGCCTATTACAGTTATTTCAAAACGGCTTGGACACAGCTCCGTCAAAATGACGTTGGAAAAGTATTCGCACTGTTATTCCGACGACGAAGATATTGCTATCTCTGCAATTAATAATATAACAATAAATTAACTTTAAAGGAGCAACGTATGGGTAATTTAGACAATGCAGATATTCAAAGAGTTAAAGAAGATATCCGAGGCAAAGAAGCGATTTTAGACGCTTTAATTGAATCTAATACTGATGGTCAAAACAACCTTGCAATCAGCCGTCTTCAAATGGAAATTAGGAATTTGTATCGATATCTAACTGAAGATTAAAATAATTTCGTCTAAAATATTGTGGCACGAATTATGGCACAAAACTATAATAAACTGAATTAAACCATAGTAAATCAATATAAAATAAGCGTAAAAAATGCTTTAATTTGCTTAAAATTAAAATCTCACCATCCGCGCCAAAATACTGGAAGTAGATTAACTACTTCCAGTATTTTGTTTCACCCGATATTTGGTGAGATTTGAGGGTGGAGACGCGAACGGGAGCGAGCGGTTTGCGTTGATTTGTCCGCAGCACATTAAGCTCGAACGCAAACTGAACAGCCCTCGGCTTGGGCTGTTCATCGGGGCGCGCCGCCAAAGGCGAAATCTCACCATATTATATTATTTCTTTTTGCAGTGCAGTTTGCTTGACTTTTTTTACGCCGCTTAATACAATAATAAAAACTGAACAGATTAGCAAGCGCTACCGAGTGCTTGCAAATGCAGAAAGCATTTTACTTATATCGTTAGGTCTTTGAAGATATAAGCAAAGTGCTATTTTTTTTGGAGCGGTATGAAAAAGTTTTTAAAAAGCATTACTTGGATTGAATGGCTGATTTGGGGCATAAGCGTAATTTCAATAATCGTATGTTTCTTTGTTTTTAAAAACACGCAATATCTCTATTTAGTCGGCGCGCTTATCGGCGCAACCGCCTTGATATTCGTTTCAAAAGGCAACCCCCTCGGACAATTTCTTACGATAGTATTCAGTGCGTTTTACGGCGTAATTGCCTATTCTTATAACTACTACGGAGAAATGATAACGTACCTCGGAATGAGTGCGCCTATGGCGTTATGGGCGCTGATATCGTGGCTGAAAAACCCCTACAAGGGAAATAAAAGCGAAGTAAAAGTAAATTCCCTTTCACTTAGAGAATGGTGTTTATTTCTGACTGCCGCCGTCGTTATAACCGTATCGTTTTTCTTCGTGCTGCGCGCTTTGAATACGGCAAACCTTATCATAAGCACCGTTTCCGTTTTTACTTCCTTTATGGCGGCTTACTTAACGGCGAGAAGAAACCGCTTTTATGCGGTATGCTACGCCCTCAACGATATCGTTCTGATAATAATGTGGAGCATGGCAAGCTACGAAAATATTACGTATTTGCCTATGGTAATATGCTTTATCGCGTTCTTTGTTACGGACACATACGGCTTTATAAACTGGAGCATTATGAACAAGAAACAAAAAGAAAACGACATCTGAAACGTTACTCAAAAGGGACTGCAAAACGCAGTCCCTTTATTATAATTTTGAATAATTCTATTTACCGAAAGTGATTTACGGGTCGCTATTTTCTTGAGTATCGTCAGCTGCTTCCGTGCTGCTTTCACCGACGTCGGTCTGAATAGCGGCACGCCTTTTTTTGAAAATTCTGCTTCTGAACAGCACCACGTTCAACGCAACGAATGCCACACCCACTATTATGCAAGTAAGCAATGCGTTTAAATCGCTTTGCGGAGCAAAATTCGCAAGAAACATAAGCGGGAAGCCGAACACCATTGCCGGCAGATTCTGATACACGAGATTTTCGCTTGCGGGGGTTGAGTACGTTCCGTCTATTTCACGAAGCAAAATCATACCCGTGCTTGCCGTGCCGGTAAGCATACCGAAAAATGCAAGGAATTGTTCGTGCCTATATGAAGAAAACAACCGTTTGCTAACGAAATTTACGTAGATAACGGTGACCGCCGCGCCTACGACCGCCATAATCAGCAATACGCCCCAGTAGGATACCAGAAGCGGGATTCGTATTGCCGCCACGCCCGCAACTATCATCATATCGAACGCAAACCCGCCAATTCTGTCCATCATAAAGTTGTTGACGATTTGCTTCTTGATAATCTTTTTATCATAAAGTTTATTTAAAACGGCTTTTACGGGAATAGTCAGCAGTACGCCTATAAGGAAATTGAAGCCGAACAGAGTCGTGGAAAGCGACGGAAGCAACTTTGAAAGCCCGTACATTATTCCGAACGAAGCAGCGTAAACCGCAAGCACGATAGCCACTTGAACGGTAAACTTGTCCATTGACGAAACGACCGAAATTTCGTTTTCGTCCTCGTAGTCGGCAAGGCTGTTGCCCCTCTCCCGCTCTACTATCTTAATCTTTCCCCTGCGGCGCATAACGTTTATATATATAACGCCGGCAATACACGCAACGAGGAAACCGAGCGCGGCAACCGTCAAGCCGAAATTCCCGCCGCCGACGAATCCGTGTTCTTCGAAGTTTTTACCGAAATTCATTGCTTGACCGGTTCCTTGACCGAAACCGAATGCAAGCAGTATTCCCGCCGCCGAAATAAGCCCGTCGACATGACACAGATACGCCGCGATAAGCGTTACCGCAAGCCCCACGAAAGCCTGGATAAGGTAACCGTTGACGGTAGTCAAGCCGGAATTGAACACTTCCCCCGCACGCTGTTTATTAAACTTCTTTTTCGACGTGCGCATACCGGAAGCGACGAACCCTATACCGAGGCAGTGATATGTAATCAGTTCGAGTATCTCCATCCCGCTGAAGCTGTTTTCGCTGCCCTTGCCGCCGAATAACGAAAAGTTGAAAATATAGTCGCCCGCGCAGTAATACGTAATAGTTGAAATTAATAAAAGAAGCAATCCGCCCATAACCGAAACGGGTATAAGCGATTTTTTTAATGCCGGAATCCGCCTCAAAATATTGCAAAGCAGCATACTGAAAAGCAGAATTGCTATAATAATCAGAAAAGCCCATACGCTTAATTCGGAATAACTCATTTTAACCCTCTATTATTTCGCCTTTTTGCCGCCTCAAACCGTCGAATATATGCACGTATTTGATTGCGCAAAACCTCTTATTGCCCTTAACTTGCAGAATTTTACCGTCGTAATAAAAGTTGAATTTCTTTTTTCCTACCATCGTCAAAGCCGTAATTTCGGTTAACGGAAAAGTCTGTCTGCATTCACCTTTGTAGATTACGAGGTTTTCCTTATCGATAGATACTCTGTCGCCGTCAAGTTTTTTCTTTTTTTTGAGCTTGACGCTTTCGCGGAACAGAATATCACCGTCCTGGACGCGCATACCCGATAAAACGGCTTGTACTATTTCGACCCGCTCCCACTCGTACCACTCCGAAATCCTGTTAAAACCTTCAACCGGCGGGGAGAGAGAAAGCTTTTCCGTATACTCGGTTTCCGCACCGCAATACCTGCATTTCAGCTTGTATTTTTTTGAAACTATTCCCGAAACGCTGCGGCAGACTGGGCATAAATACAGTGCGCGCTCGATATATTCGGCACGCTTTTTGCTTTTAAAGGCAACCCCCGAAGCCGCGTCGTTTACGTCAAGCTTTTCCTTGATTAAGCCGAAAAGCTGCTCCACGCTCATCGCCCCAAGCTCCTCGACGGAAACGACTGCGCGCACCTCGCCCAAGGCACGCCCTTTCCTTATCGAATGCCCCCAACGGGGGTCTGTTCCGTACCCGCCGCTGATATTGTAAATTATAAGCGGCACTTTTAAAGACTTTGCAAGCTTTGCTATCGCGTCGGTCATTTCCCACTGACCGCCCGAAACCGTGCGGTTGCCCTCGGGAAATATTCCTACCGCGCCTTCTTCCTTGATTACTCTGAACACGCCCATCATTGCGGCTACGTCGCGCAAAGATTTACTTTTAGGTATAGGGGCAACAAGGTATTTTATGAGCGGTGAAACTTTCAGATTGAACAAATCGTCGGAAGCGACGAAGTATACGGGAAAGCGGAAAGAAAGAGAAAGCATAAACGGGTCCATCGTCGTCTGATGATTGGATATTATCAGATACGCTCCCCTACTAAGCCCGCTCGGCTTTGCCTTATAATTGTATCTAAGCCTAAAATAAAGCCGCATAATAGGACGCAAAATAGCAAACGTCACCGTATGTCTGCGCTTAGTCCACGCCGATTTCTTCTTCTTTTTCAAAATTGCCTCTGCCGGAAATTAATAAATCAATTATATCATTTTTTGAGCCGAAAGTCAATGCAATCAAATTTATTCTATTGCTTTAAGACTTTCGTTCATATCAACCTTTACTATTTTACTGCGCAAGGCTAACGCCACGAGCGCGGTAAACAATAAAACTATTAGCGGCGTAACTATCCACCAGAACCACGTTATACCGCCCAAAGTACCCACTCCCATCACGCTGAACACAAGCAAGTTTAAAAGGCAAGACAAAGGATAGCCGAACAGTATACCTATAAACGAATTAATGAAAATTTCACGGTAAATATATCCCGTAACTTCGTAGTTCTGATAGCCCAAAACCATCAAGGTTGCGATTTCGCGGTTTCTCTCGCTTATGTTTATATTCGTAAGGGTGTAGATAACCACGATATTCAAAAGCCCCGCAAATATAATCACGACGAACGCTATACCCATAATCGCACCCGAGCCGAAATCGTGGAATATGCACAAGTCGAGAAGTCCTAACCCCACGAGGACGAGCGCGGTTGAAATAGCAACCGCCAGCACCGTCATTATAAATCTGCTTTTAAATCTTAGCACGTTTCTGAGCGTAGATTTGTATTTGAAAGAAAGCCGTTTCCAAAGAAATGGTAACCTTTCGAGAATTACTTTTTTGCCCGCTTTCGGGGGCCTGGGGCGGAGCAGTTCGGCGGGGCGTTCGCTTGCCATTTTAAAGCCGGTTATTGCCGTTGCAATAAGCGTTCCCGCCACTATTACCGTCACCGTAATAACGTAGAATATGATTGCGACGTGCATCGATATGGGCGGCATAGTGAAGCTGTAATTAAATATGTAATAGAGTAATCGCGTTATGCCTATGCCTACGAAGTAAGCCCCGAAGCCGCCTATGCCCGTAGCTACCAACGCAAACAGCATATACTTGCTTACGATACTTACCGACGAATAACCAAGCGTTTTAAGACAAGCGATTTGCGAACGCTCTTCCTCGATAAGCCTTGTCATCGTAGAGAAAACGACAAGCGCGGTTACAAGCAGAAACGCCACCATTATCACGAAGCCGATATCGGCTACTTTATTGCCGTAAGAGTATACAGACTGAAAAGAATAATTGTCGTACAGCGTTAAAACTTTTATACCCTCGTCCGCTGCTTCCTCACACTTTGCGTTTACAAACGACTTGTAATTTTTTGAAAAAGCGGAAAACGTATCTCTGTTTTCTATCGCGATATACAGCGCGTTATCGTGCAGAAGCTTTTCACCCGTTGCGGGGTGAGAGAGCAGACTTTTCGGAATATACAGAATGTTTTCAAGGACGTCCAGATCTTTGGTCGCCGTAGTGGTATCGGGCACGCCGTCCGTTTCGGCGTAATCGCTCGGCTCGCCGTCGTTTGCAAAGGTCAAAGGACTTTGAACGACTGCACAGACTTCAACCTTTAAGTCAAGCATATCCAAGAGCGCGGACGGCAAAACTCCGTCCAAAAACCGCGCAATGTCAACTTTGTCGCCTACGGAATATCCCTTGATTACGTTGTCCGGTTTGTCGGCGTAGATTTTATGCGGGTTGGCGCCGTCTTGCTTCTCGCCCTCGATAAACGTCGGCACGTTCACCGTCCAATTTTCGAAATCGAGAAAAAGCAGCCTTACCGACAGCTTTTCGCCCGTCGGCACGTCAAGCTGAAATACGCGATTATATTCGCTTCCCTCTCCGAATGTGTCCTTTAAATTTTCAACGGTGCGTTCGTCAAACCCGCCCTCTTCCGTACAGCGGACTATAAAATCGCTTACGCGCTGATCTTTATAATATTTAGTAACGGAATAATTGATTTTGTCGCGCAGCGAGCCTATGCCCGAAATAAAGCCGATCGAAATCAGCACCATAAACACGAGCGACAAAAAGCGCAGTATATGCTTTTGGAACGCCCGCAAAAGTGTTTTTAAGTAAGTTTTCATTACCACTCGATCTCCTCTACGGGTACGGGGTGCGCGTTACTTACTATCTTTTCAATTTCACCGCTCTTTATGTAAATTACTTTGTCCGCCATATCTTTAAGCGCGGAATTGTGCGTTACCACGATTACAAGCCTTTTGCGCTGTTTACAAACGTCGTATAAAAGCTTTAATATCTTTTTGCCGGTGTTATAGTCAAGCGCGCCCGTCGGTTCGTCGCATAAAAGCAGCTTGGGATTTTTTGCGATTGCGCGGGCAATTGACACGCGCTGCTGTTCTCCGCCCGAAAGCTGTGCGGGAAAATTATTCAGCCTTTCGGAAAGCCCCACTTCCTTTAAAACCTCTTCGGGGTTTAAGTGGTCCTTGCAGATTTCCACGGCGATTTCAACGTTTTCCAAAGCCGTTAAATTGGGCATAAGATTATAGAACTGAAACACAAACCCTACGTCGTTTCTGCGGTATTCGCAAAGTCCCCTTTTGTTGAGCGATGTGATATTTTTTTCGTCTAAAATTATTTCCCCGACGGTGGCATTATCCATTCCGCCCAAAAGATTTAAAAGCGTGGTTTTGCCCGCGCCCGAGCTGCCTAAAACCACCGCGAACTCGCCGTCTTCAAGGTCAAAGGAAACGCCGCTAAGCGCATTTACCTTAACCGTTCCGCTTTTGTATTCTTTGCTTACGTCAGTCAATGATAAATA
Organism: uncultured Clostridia bacterium; assembly: GCA_947174975.1. Lineage (GTDB taxonomy): Bacteria > Bacillota > Clostridia > Christensenellales > Borkfalkiaceae > Coproplasma. The sequence continues at coordinate 8,062 of CAMWLA010000012.1, forward strand.
GCCCATAATAATTCCTTTTTTGGATAGACAAATCCCTTACTTTATGATATGATAATTATACAACTACCGTTGCATTTTTATCAATAGTAAACGTGTCACCACATTTTTTATTGTGTTGCAAAAACAACGGATTTGCAACTTTGGTTGCATAACCAGATAATTTCAAATCCAAACCCGATTTCAAGGGTAAATTTTGGCTTATACTGCGTTAAGAACGCTTGCCGTACGTTCGGTACGCCTACGCGTCCTTGCCTTGTATAATCTCAAAATTTATCACTTGAAATTGCAATGCACTTTAACGAGCGGGCTTGCGATTGATTTATGCGCAGAATGTACGCATCTGTACAGCGACGTACTGAAAGTGCATTCGGTGCGGAAAGCAACGCAATGACGCCGTTAAAGCGTGTTAGGATTTGAAATTATCTGGTTAGGGAGAATTATGGACAGACGGGTTAAAAAGACCAAAACGGCAATATTCGAGGCGTACATACAAGCGAAAAAGAGCCACCGCGGGGTTGAACCTTCGGTAAAAGAAATATGCGCTATCGCAGACATAAACAAAACCACCTTTTACCGCTACTATACGGACGTTGAAAAGCTGTTGTATGCGGTAATGAACTTTGCAATAGATAAACTGCTTATCGACGGCATTAAAATCGAGTATCTGCTTACCGAACCCGAAACTTATTTTCGTCACGTTCTTAAAAACTACAAGGAACACGAGGAAGACGTGTCCGCGCTTCTTGCCGATAAACCGCAGACCTTTATATTCGAGGCTGAACGCATTTTAAAAAGCAAGCTTAAGGAAACGATAGTCGACAAGTACGACGAAGATTTGTGTACCTTTATTGCTGGCGGCGCGGCGCACTACTTCCTTTCCGCAGATTACAGCGACGAGGAAAAGCTTAAAAAATTCTGCCGTATTATAAAGGCGGCAACTTCGGCAATTTAAGTTAAAAGGATATTTTTATGATTATATTCGACGACAAAAGCGAGCCTATTATAAAGGCGGAAAACTGCATTCACTCTAAGCCCGATAAGTTTCCCAGCATAGCTATTTCCTGCTACTCAAAAAAGCTTTTAAACGCTTTTCTGGAATATAACGAACATAAAATAATTGCGGAAACACATTCCGCGTCCAACGAAGTTCCCGTCTACGAAATAGAGAGAAACGGAAGAAAAATCGCGCTTTTCTGTTCGCAAGTAGGCGCGCCCGCGTCCGTAGGCATATATGAAGATTTTATCGCAATGGGCTTGGATAAGCTTATCTTGTTCGGCACTTGCGGAGTTTTGAGCAAAGATATCCAAGACTGCTCTATAGTAATACCCACTTCATCCGTACGTGAAGAAGGCACAAGCTTTCACTATGTAAAGGCTTCAGACGAAATGCCCGCTTGCACTTATTTTATCGACGACTTTACCTCGTATCTGAAACGGCGGGGCGTAAGCTTCGTTGCGGGCAAAAACTGGACGACGGACGTACCCTACAGAGAGACCAAGGACAAGGTTGCCTATTTCAAGGAAAGGGGCGTGCTTTCCGTTGATATGGAACATTCGGCAATGGCTGCATGCGCCGCGTTCCATAAGAAAAAACTGCTCCATTTCTTTTATGCCGCGGACAATTTAGATAACGACACTTGGGACAAAAGAAGCCTTTCCAACAGTGCGCGCATAGATAAAAAATTGGAAATTTTCGAACTCGTAATCGATTACGCGCTACATTCAAAACTCTTTTAATAATTAAAAAGGACTGCCGAAAGGCAGTCCTTTTTTTTATTGCTTTATTTAATTTAAGCGCCTTGCGCTTCGCCGGTGATTTCAAACGTAACGTCCGTAAACTCTACGGTAAGTCCTCTGTTTGCAAACAAGCAAAGGTACATTTTTGTATTGTCTACGCCTACGAAAGAAACGTCGGTAAACGTCGTCGTAACGGTCTTTGCGCCTTGCTTTACAATCGCGGTAACGGTCTGACCTACGCGGGTTATGGTGAATTCGTATTCATTGTCCAGTGCGTACGTAATACCGCTGTTATTGCCGTAGCTGAGCGCATTACTGCTTGTTCTGCTCATATTCACCTTCGAGCCGCCCGTAACGCTTGTGGAAACGAAGTTCGACGCCAGCGTCGTTACTTCGGTATCGATATAGATATCGTCGCGGAGCATCATACCGAAAGCTGCTTGATCGTTTACCGAAACAGCGGCAGCGGTGACTTTAGCCTTTGCGGTAGCCGTGAAGTTCTTGCTTATATCTACTTGTACGAAGATCGCGCCGAAGCCGTCCTGAGCAGCCGCAAATTTACTTCCCTTATCGGCAGTTATAGTAAGCTTACCGTTTTTATCGTCTGCAAAACTATAGTTTCCAACCTTCGTCGCACCGCCGAGTACGCCCGTAACCGTCTTGAACCAGCTTGCGGTTGTATCGTTTGTGGTTGTTGTTGCAAACGGAGTTTTACCCGCGGGGTCGAAGCCGTTGTAATCGGGTTTAACGTAAGCACTGTTTATTGCGCCCGCGTATTCTACGTCGCTGTCAAGCTCTCCGTCGATTTTAACGTGGTTAACTAAGGGGCAGCTTGCGGGAAGGTTATCCAAAAGCCAGTAAGCTATCTGCTTTGCGCCGTACTTGTTGATATGCGTTGCGTCCATTCCGTCGGGAGTCTTATCGGCACCCGTATAGGTGGTAAACGCGTGGAAGTTCTTTGCTTCGTCGTTGTGCGCGGCATAGAATTCCTTGGTAATTTGTGTAAGGTCTACTACCGCGGTATTAGTGTCTGCACCGAGCTTTTTGATAGCTGCCGCATAGTCGCCGTCAGCCGTTACGTGTACCTTGTCGTTATTGTCGTATGATCCGTTGGGGTTATATCTAACGATAGGCGTACAGAGTATGGGAGTTGCGCCCTTTTCCTTTGCAAGCTTAACGTAGTTTTCGTAAAGCACATATTGGAAGGAATCGCCCTTTGCCGTCGTAGCGGTCGTGTAGTCTGCATTAGGGTCGGTAAATCTTGCTGGTTCGGCACTCTTCTCGTCGTTATGTCCGAAACCTATAATGAGGAAGTCGCCTGCACCGATAGAATTTTTAAGCGTACTGTAATTGCTTTCCGTGAGGAACGATTTCGAGCTTCTGCCCGAAAGCGCAAGGTTAACAACTTGCGAAGCGCTCGTTAAGTTAAGGAAATTGTACAGCTGCGTGCCGTAGCCGTAGCGGCGGATATAGTAATTGTCTTTATCCTCGAAATCGCACACCGTCGAGTCGCCTACGACGTAAATCTTTTTGCTTGCCTCAAGCGTCACTGACTGAATTTCCCCCTTTACCGTATAGGTAACCGCATTCGAAGCTTCACTCCTTGTAAATTTGGAGGTGTCGCTATTTACCGCATAAACGGTGTAAACGTAACTGCCCTCTTCCGTTTGGGAAACCGTGTAACTCGTATTTTCAGTAGATAAAATAAGATTATCGCCGAGGTAAACTTCGTAACCGGTTGCGTCGCCTACCGCGCTCCAAGTGATTACGTTATCGGTTAAGCTTATCACGGGTGCGTCAAGCTGGGTAGGCTCCACAGTTTTGTTTTCAACCGTATAGGTTACCGCATTCGAAGCCTCGCTCTTCGTGAATTTCGAAGAATCCGTGCTCGTTGCGTAAACGGTGTAAACGTAACTGCCGACAGCCGTCTGTATTACCGTAAAGGAAGTTCCCGTTTGGGAATTTACCTTGTTTTCGCCCTCGTAAACGTCGTAGCCGGTTGCGTTTTCGACAGCCGACCAGCTGATTACGTTATCGTCTAAGCTTATAACGGGCGCCGTAAGCTGTACAGGTGTGGTTTTGTCGGTATTGTCGCCTGCGGGCGGGTTGTTGTCTTTATTATCGTCTCCGCAAGCGGAAAGTCCTATGCAAGACGCCATCGCCGCGCAAAGCGCAAGTGATAAAAACTTTTTTGCTCTCATAATTTTCTCCTTTTAATTATCTTATGCTTTTATTTTACCTTTTTTTCGGAAAAAGTCAAGTATACTTAACAAAAATCACCCGAACCGCGGTTCGGGTGAAATAATTATTTAACAAATTTATTTTTGTAATTTTCAATGCACTTGCGGATAATTTCTATAGCCTCGTATTTGTGGCAGATTTCCTTGACGGTAGTCGTCTTGTGTTCAAGCGCCTTGTACACCTCGAAAAAGTGCATCATTTCTTCGAATACGTGCTGGGGAAGCTCCTTGATGTCGTAATAATGCTTATAGTTTGGATCGGTTATGGGTACGGCGATAATCTTCTCGTCAAGCTGATCTCCGTCAACCATCGTGATGACCCCTATCGGCATACACGTAACCAAGGTCATGGGATTTATAACCTCGTTGCACAGTACAAGCACGTCCAAAGGGTCGCCGTCGTCGGCAAGCGTGCGGGGAATGAAGCCGTAGTTTGCGGGATACACCGTTGACGTGTAAAGCACTCTGTCAAGGCGCAAAAGTCCCGTTTCCTTGTCTAGCTCGTACTTGGCTTTACTGCCCTTGGGAATTTCAATCAGTGCTTCGAATTTGTTTTCAGTTATTCTGTTTCCGTCGATATCGTGCCAGATATTCATTAGTTTACCCACCTTATTATGATTATAGAATTATACTATAAAGTTGTGGGTTTGTAAATAGTTTTAAGAAAATTTATTCGCAGAATAGACACAATTTTTCGTGAACTACTTCGCGAAAAAAGCAACTACAATTCCGCCGGGGCCGACGTGCGCGCCTATCGTACTTCCTACTTGATATTCGGGAACGTTTGTCGTATGTTCCTCCCACATATGCGCGCTGTCCGATAAATATTTTTGCAAAAGCTCGTCGGAAAGTCCCGAATAGCCCACTCCGTAGGGCATATCGAAGTCCACGCCGCCGCTTTTTTCTATAAGCTGCGCCAAAAGGTTGTTTCCCTTTTTAGAACCTATAGCTTTTCCGACAAGCTTTACTTCTCCGTCCTTTACGGCAACTACGGGCTTAATATTCAGAAGCCCGCCCGCAAACGCGGTGACGAGAGAAATTCTTCCGCCCTTTTGCAGATACTGCAAAGTATTCAAAAGCGCAAGCACGCGGATTTTTCCCTTTGCCTTATTCAGCGTGCTTTCGATTTCGTCAAGCGTGCGCCCTTCTAAAATCAGCCTTTGCGCATAGTCTATAAGCACCCTTTCGCCCAAGCACGCGTTTTTGCTGTCTACAACCCTTACCTTACCGCCGTATTTTTTAGAGGCGTCAACCGCGCTCTGATAAGTCGCGCTTAGCTTTGACGACAAAGTAATACATACGGCGTCGCTTCCGTCTTCAACCGCTTTTTTAAAAGCCTCGTCGTAGCGGAATTTATTTATCTGACTGGTTTTGGGGAAAACGTTGTCCTCGATAAGCTTTTCGAAAAATTCGTTTTTGGTTAAGTTCACTCCGTCAAGATAGGTCTGCTCTCCGAACGATACCTCTATAGGTATCATTATAATATTGCGTTTCTCCGCCTCAACAGCGTCGATATCGCTTGAAGAATCGATAATTAATTTTATTGACATTTTTGCTCCTCGTCGGGCGAAAGCGTTTGCATTCGCTTAAACTTGTTGATTAATCAACAAGTAGTATAACATTATTTTATTACGCTGTCAACTTTTTATGCCTTGAATAATATAAAGGCGAAGGTTTTTGCCTCCGCCTTTTATTTCTTTATTTTTTTATGCTGCTTTTGCAATTATCTATAGCGTCCTTAAACGCTTGGTCTATCGTTTTATCACCCTTGAATACGGCCGCCATTAAGCTTCCTACTTGGTTCCGCGCCGTCGCAGATCCCTCGAATACGGGCGGAACAAAATAACAACCGGTTTGCGCAAGTTCCATACAAGCTTTAAGCGCAAGATAATTCAATTTATCGGTGCCGTTAGCTTCTGCCAAAAGCTCTACGTAACCGGGGTGTTGAAGCACCGCGGTCGTTACGGGAACGTAACCGGAAACGGCAGAGAACTGAGCTTGGAATTTGACGTTCGTGGTAAGATACTTAACTAAAAGCCAGCTTGCGAGCATCTCTTGCGGGTTGTTTTGTATGAGCACGCAGACCGAGGGACCTTGCGAAATTACCTTAGGTCTGTCGGGGTTTATCTGAGGGACAGAAGCAATGCCAACTTCGAACGGATATTCTCCGTCAACTCTGTCGGGAACATAGTTCCGTGCACCCGCTGAAGAACTTACTACCATAAAGCAATTCTTTTTTGTGAAAATATTTGAGCTATACATTCCGAGAACTTGCTGCGTTGTTAAATAACCGTTATCGACCCAGCTTTTAAATTTTTCCACGAACATGCGGTTAGTTGCGTTATCGAAAAGGAAGTTTTCGCCCGTCGACGAAGTATAGGGTGACGAGAGCTGTTCGCACATGGTTATAAATAAGTTGGATTCCGAATCGTAACCGAGAGGGGTCGAGTTGGGATACGCAGTTTTTAAAGCCGCGCAAACGGCTTCCATCTCGTCCCACGTTGTGGGAACGCCGAGCCCCAATTGCTCAAAGACGGCTTTATTGTAATACAGAACTTCCGTCGACTTCGAGAAAGGAAGCGAGTACATAGTGCTGCTGTCGCCGTAATAGAAGCCCTCTTGATAATAGGCTTGAACAAAAACCTCTTGCTCTGCTTGCGTAAATCCGAGAGGAACTTTCGTTCCGTCGGGCAGCGTTACCGTCTTATCCTTGTATTCCCCGTCGGGCAAAAATCCGTTGAGCGGCACAACCGCATCTTTTGCGATGAAGTCTGCGATATGTTCGGGATAGCAATATACTACGTTGGGTTGGTTACCCTCTTCTATTTCCTTTAAAGTCTGATCGCGCACGTCTTCGTAAGTGCCGACCGCCTCTTCATTAACGGTGATATTCGGATAGATATCGGTAAAATCATCAATCGCGCCTTGCAATACGTCACTAAGCATACGCCCCATCGTGTGATGGAACGTGATGGTCACCGGCTTTGTCGTATCGAAACCGCTTTCGGGCATCTCAGTCCAACCCTTATCATCGTTTTTGTCGTCGCCGTCATCGTTCTTGTCGTCGTTATCCGGCACGTTCGGCGTGTTGCCGCCGTTATCGGTTTTGCCGTCGTTTCCGCTGTCGTTGTCACCGCACGCAGTAAAGCCGAAAATACCGACTAAGCCCATTACCATAACAAGCAGAAAGCTGAAAATTTTGCGTTTCATAAATTCCTCCGTCTGTTTTTTGCTTTAACACGCTTAATACTATCACGAACTCTGAAAAATGTCAACCGCACGGTTAAAACGGCGGAATTTAAACGAAGAGCGCTAAGTTATTTTGCTTTTTATTACGTTTATGATATAATAATTCTGTTATGGAATATTTTACGCCCAAAGGCACAAATTTAAAAATTTCACGCATAGCCCACGGCTGTATGCGTATAGCTGAATTGACGGACAAGGAGCTTGACCGTTTGATAAAAACGAGCGTTGACAGCGGCATAAACTTTTTCGACCACGCCGATATCTACGCGGGCGGTCTGTGTGAAGAAAAATTCGGCAATATGCTAAAACACGAGCCGTCGCTTAAAGACAAGATAACTATTCAGACTAAGTGCGGAATAGTAATCGGCAAGGGCTACGACTTCCGCCCCGAATATTTGTTATCTTGCGTTGAGGGCAGTCTTAAAAGGCTTGGCATAGAGCAAATCGACGTTTTACTGCTGCACCGCCCCGACGCGCTTTGCGAACCCGAAAAAGTAGCAGCCGTATTCGACAAACTGCAGAAATCGGGAAAAGTCCGCTACTTCGGCGTTTCCAACCACAACCCCTATCAGATTGAGCTTTTGCAAAAGTATTGCAGTCAGCGTTTAATTTTCAATCAGCTGCAGTTCGGCCCCGCACATACTTCTATGATAGATGCGGGTATACACGTAAATATGGCTGACGGCGCGGCGGTTATGCGCGACGGACTTGTTTTGGACTATTGCCGTTTAAACGACATTACTATTCAGCCGTGGTCTCCCTTCTCTTCGCCCGACGGCATGTTTTTGGGCAACCCGAAATACAAGGCACTCAACGAAGAAATAGAAAGGCTCAGTAAAAAATATAATATAACGGATTCCGCAGTCGTATTGGCTTGGATACTCCGTCACCCAGCAAAAATGCAACCGATTGTCGGCACGACCAACGCGAAGCGAATTGCGGACATTGCAAAGGCTTCGCAAATCGAACTTACCCACGACGAGTGGTACGGTATTTACCGCGCTGCGGGCAACGACATCCCTTGACGCTGTTTTTAAACGAAAAAGCTCCCGGACAAGTTGTCCGGGAGCTTTTACTATGCATAATTAAATAAATAAATTGAAACGTTGAGGTTATAGCATAAAGCAAGTCAAAAGCACTATGGAAAAATCATATAGCCCGTGTCCGATGATGACCGACAACAGCGAGCAGTCTTTTATAAAATATTTGCAGTACCCGAATACGCAACCGACAAGAGTAGTGAAAAGCACTTGAATCAGACTTCCGTTGATTATATGCCACAGTCCGAACAATACGGCTGCTATCAGCGGCGCAAGCCATTTGCATTTTTTCAACCAGATTTCAAACTGATTCTGTACGTATCCGCGGAATACGATTTCCTCGCACACACCCACAAAAAGAATATCCTGTACGGCGGAAACTGCCAAAAACCCTGCGGAAGGATCCGTATGAGAACCTATGATGCTTGTGCCGCATAGAATAGGAACTATTCCCATCACAAAGCACAACACTGCGGCAATCGCAAGCCCGATTAAAATTTGCAGCCACAATCTGTGTTTTGTGGGCAGCAGCTTGCTTCCCTGCGCCGTTAGCTTCATAGCAACAACGGCAACTACCGCAAATAACGCAATCACGAGCAACGTAAGACACATTCTTACTGCATATATATCGATTAGCCATATTCCCCAAAGCGAAAACGTCAATCCGAAAATCAGCGTCAACGCAATGAGAAATATTATGACGGCATATTTACCGTCGGCATTTACGGGAAATATTGATTTTTTCTCATCTTCCATAGTCTTTCTCCGTTAATTTACTGTTATCTTGGTTATCAGT